>WFPN01000031.1 GCA_015487535.1 Aquificaceae bacterium | reverse complement strand
TGTAGAGGGTCCTGTTCTTGCCGTCGTAGTTGGGGGCAAGGTCGAGGGCCTCCTTCCTCTCTTCGGGAAAGTTCATGCCTTCCCTTATTGCTTTTACTACTCCCAGAAGCTCTTCGGGAGTCTCCCCCTTTATCCTCATGGCTGTCAGGAAGGCGGAGGTCCTAATCTCCGATATCTTCCCTTCGAGGATGCTTCTGAAAAGCAGGTAGGCCTCCTCCTCGGTGAGGTTCTGCAGGTTTTCCTTGAGCTTGGTGAGCTTTTTGAGAGCCTTATCGATGCTGTTCATAGCTCAGGGCTTCCCGCAGGACCTCTCTTCCCAAGTCTACCACCTTCCCAATCACCATGACCGCAGGCGTTTCTACTTCCGGAGGATTCTCCGCCAGCTCCCCGAGTGTTGTGAAGACCTCCCTCTGATCTGGCGTGGTCGCCTTCTCTATAAAGGCTACAGGTTCCTCTGGATTTCTTCCAGCCCTTATGAGCTCCTTCGCTATCCTCTGCCTGCTCTTTACGCCCATCAGGATGACGAGCGTATCCACCTTGGAAAAGGCGGACCAGTCCACACCCCTGTTGGGATGTCCTGTAACGACCGCAAAGGATGATGCCAGCCCCCTGTGTGTTACGGGGATGAAGGCGAAGGAGGGAGCAGCGACAGCGGAAGTCACGCCTGGCACCACCTCAACCTCAACCCCTTTTTCCTTGAGGAAGAGGAGCTCCTCCCCGCCCCTCCCGAAGACGAAGGGATCCCCTCCCTTGAGCCTCACCACCTTATCGTAGACCTTGGAGAACCTCAGGAGCAGATCGTTAATCTCCTCCTGGGGCAGGGAGTGCCTCCCGTCCCTCTTTCCCACGTATATCCTCAGGCAGTCAGGTTTTGTGAGCTTCAGGATCTCCCTGCTCACGAGGGCGTCGTAGAGGACAACGTCCGCCTCTTTCAAAATCTTGTAAGCCTTTATAGTAAGAAGATCGGGGTCCCCAGGACCCCCGCCTACCAGGTAAACCTTACCCATCTCAAGCCGCCTTCTCCACGGCTTCCTGGGGCTGAACCTCTTCCTTCCTGCGGTGAGTCAGGTAAAGTCCCATTCCCGTGAAGGTGAAGCCTGCCACCAGGTTCCCGAGAGTCACCGGTATCTGGTTCCAGAACCACCAGTCGAAGAGAGTTATGTCCGCACCGAAGAGCATGCCCGTGGGCATCAGGAACATGTTCACCACCGCGTGCTCGAATCCGAGGGCGAAGAAGGTGAGGATGGGAAGCCACATGGCCGCAATCTTGCCTATCACGTGCTGGGCCACCATTGCCATAACCGCACCGAGTGTTACCATCCAGTTGCAGAGCATAGCCTTCACGAAGGCAACCGTCCACCCGTTCACGAAGCCCAGCTTGGCGTATCCGAGGGTGTTGGCCTCAGCCACCTTGGCTATCATCTTCCCCACCACAGGATCGGGAACCGCACCCATCTTTGTCGCTGAGATCCAGAAGAGGAAACCGTAGAAGAAGGTTCCCGCTATGTGGCCTATGTAGACCCAGAACCAGTTGTAGAGCATCCTGCCGAGCGTGGTCTTCCTCTCGAGGACCGCCAGCGGTATGAGGGCGAAGTTTCCCGTGACCAGTTCCAGACCAAGGAGGACTATCATCACGAACCCGAGGGGAAAGACCAGGGACCCCACGATCCTCATCTCCGACTGGGCGATGGCTGAGAATGCCACCGTAACCGCGTAGCCCAGCAGAGCTCCCGCGAGGAACCCCCTTATCAGGAGGTCCTTGGCGGACAGACTAGCCTTGTAGGCGCCCGCCTGGATCATCTGCTCCACCACCGCTTCAGGCTTCACGTAACCCATCTTCCACCTCCTATCTATGGGATTTGAGGATTGCGAGCTTTCCCCATCTCGGGCGCCGTCACCTATTTGGTTGCAAAAAGCGTGCCAGATTGATCTCTGAAAGTGGTGTGTTTCTAGACAAAACCCCACTAGAACAAAAATGTCAATATACTTTATATTCATGGAACCCATCGACATAAGAC
>WFPN01000030.1 GCA_015487535.1 Aquificaceae bacterium | reverse complement strand
GCCATGATTCTCTATCCCTGATCTGCGGTGCAAACTCGGTCTTCAAGCCCTCCTTTTGGCTCTTCCCAGTCTCAAAGTCCCGGGGATTTGTGGGGAGAGGAACCTCCTTATCCGCATACTTCGGGAAGGCCTCCTTTACTCTTTGAGGAGTATCTGGAACCTCTTCAGGTTTGGGTTCATTGACCCTTGTATTATCTGTGGTCAGAGGTGTCTTGTCTATTCTTGTGTCTGGTTTATGATCCCTTGCCGTTTTTATAGGGCCATCTACTGGTTTGGCTTGTATCGGTTGTGTGTGTTCCGTGAGTGTTCGAGGAATTTCTCTTGTGGAGATTTTTAGATCTTCAATGTGCTTTTCCTGTAAAGTATCCGAGGTGTTCAAGTGAGACTTTGGAGCGTTCGGACTTTCTTTAACCTGACCCTTCTGAGCCTTTAATGCAACCTCCAATTCAGGTTTGGGAAGTTTTTCTTCCAATACCTTGTTTTCCGTGATAGTGCGTTCAGGCCTACTTTCTGGTTCCACGGCTCTTTCAGGTGAAACCTTTGGAGATGAAGGCTCGACCGCTTCCCCTTTTTTAATTTTTACCTCTGTTCCCGCATTGAGTGAGGATGTTGTCTCTTCACGTTTCCGCCCGCTGAGAGGATCTCCACTATTTATCTTTACAGAATCCGCGTATACATCTTTGGGAAGCTCAACTTTAGAAGCTGTCTTCCAGACATCAGGGGGCAAAACGCTATCTCTGTTTTCAAAAAGTTCGGTGGTGTTCGTTTTCAGGGGCTGAACCGGAATACCTTTGTCCTTTTGGACTTCCGCGTTAAACTTGTCTATCTCACTTCTTTCTGGCGAAGGACTTCCAAAAAATGTCTCCGCACTCCTGCTTACAACAGGGCTTTGTCTCTCAGTATCTTCACTCGAGCCTGCTTTTGAAACCTCTTCTGATAGGCCTATATCTCCCTCTTGCAAAATCTTCAATTGAACTATCTGTCTCTGAGCGGGCTCGTCCGTGCCCTCTTGAATTTTCACACTATCCTGATTCTGCTTTTCAGGTAAACCTCCTTTGGAGGAATCTACGACAGGCAGGATTTCACCTTCCACCCGCGGAATGCCGATAATAGATGCAAACTGCTGGACATTCTTCAGGGACTTTTTGTTTATATTAGCTTCTCCCGTATCGCTCCCCTCCTCAGCACCCGGCTGAAGTTCCATCTCCTTCATGAGGGAGAGGAGTATATCCTCGAAGCCCTCCCCCGTTTGAGGAACTTTAAACCCGAAGCTTTCGAGGAGCTGTCCTATCTCCTCAAACCTTAAGCCCTTCAGCATACTACTAGGTAAGTATATCGGCCCTTTCTCCGAGTGTTATAATTCTTTGTTCCTGAGATGAGAACGGTAGTCTGCAAGTTCGGAGGCACCTCGGTAGGCAGCTTGGAGAGGATAGAGAACGCGGCAAGGCGCGTGATCTCCCTGGCGGAGAAAGGGGACAAGGTCATAGTGGTCTCCTCCGCAATGGCGGGAGAGACGGACGGCTTGATAGACCTCGCCAGACAGATAAGCGAGTTCCCAAACGAGAGGGAGATGGACATACTCCTGGCAACGGGAGAGCAGAAGGCCATAGCCCTCTTTGCGATGACCCTTAGGAAGCTCGGATACCCCGCGGTGAGTCTCTGCGGATGGCAGGTTCCGATAATAACCGACGAGGTCCACACCAAGGCCCGCATAAGGAAGATAGGGACCCAGAGGCTAAAGAACCTTCTCAGCGAGGGCTACATACCGGTGGTGGCGGGCTTCCAGGGTGTGACGGAGGACTGGGAGATAACGACACTCGGGAGGGGAGGTTCTGATACCACTGCTGTGGCCTTGGCCGCGGCGATAGGAGCGGACTGCGAGATATACACGGACGTTACGGGAGTCTTTACCGCGGATCCGAGGATAGTCCCCAACGCGAGGAAGATAGAGAAGATATCCTACGAGGAGATGCTCGAGCTCGCCTCCCTCGGTGCCAAGGTTATGCAGATAAGGAGCGTGGAGTTCGCAGCAAAGTACAGGGTTAGGATACATGTGAGGAGCAGTTTTGAGGAGGAGGAGGAGGGGACCTGGATAGTTCCGGAGGACGAGATCATGGAGAAGGTTGTTGTAAGAGGAATTACGGTGGACACAAAGGAGTCGAGGATCACGGTAGTCCGCGTTCCCGATCAGCCTGGGATAGCGGCGAAGCTCTTCAAGGCGCTCGGGGAAGCCCACATAGTGGTGGACATGATAGTCCAGAACGTATCCCACGAAGGCTACACGGACATGTCCTTCACCGTGAGCAGAACGGACGCTCCCAAAGCGGAGGAGATAGTAAGGAAGGTGGCCAAAGAGATAGGAGCTAAAGAAGTTGTTAGGGACGACAGGGTGGCCAAGGTCTCCATAGTGGGCCTTGGTATGAGAAGCTCCTACGGAACCGCCGCCAAGATGTTCGAGGTCCTTTCAAAGAACGGGATAAACATAATGGCCATATCCACCTCCGAGATAAAGATCTCCTGTTTGATAGACGAGAAATACGCTGAGCTCGCGGTCAGGGCCCTTCACGAGGCCTTCATCGAGGACGGAGAGGAGATAAAGGTAGAGAACGAAGGATGAATGTAGATAGGCTTAGAGAACTTCTCAAAAAACTCAACGAGATAAAGGTCCTCGTGGTGGGGGATGTGATTTTGGACAGATACCTCCACGGAAAGGTGGAAAGGATCTCCCCCGAGGCCCCCGTTCCGGTGGTGGACGTTGAGAGGGAGGAGGTCAGACTCGGCGGGGCCGGAAACGTGGCCAAGAACCTCGTCTCCCTCGGTGTTAAGACCTATCTGACCGGCGTTGTGGGAGAGGACAGGGCAGGGGAGCAGGTGGAAGAGCTTCTGAAGGAGAGCGGTGTTGTCTCTTTGCTTGCTAAGGACTCAAGGCCTACCACGGAGAAGACCAGGGTGGTCTCCAGATCCCAGCAGCTCCTCAGGATAGACAGGGAGGACAGGTCGAAGGTGGGAGGTGAGGCCCTGAAAAGGATCCGGGAAGCCCTGACTGAAACCGAGTGCGACGGGATAATAGTTTCGGATTACGCTAAGGGAACCATAACCTACAAGGTAACGGATATGGTTAGAGAGAAGGAGGTCTTCTGGGCGGTTGATCCGCGTCCGGTGAACAAGGAACTATACAAAGGGGCGAGCCTCATAACACCCAACGAGAAGGAGCTGAGAGAGATGACGGACATACTTTCCAGCGACCCTGTGGAAACTCTCGGCCTGAGGCTCAAGAAGGAGCTGGAGGTGGACACCCTCGTGGTCACGAGGGGGTCGAAGGGAATGACCTTGTTTACGGAGAAAGTGGAGAACTTCCCAGCGCGGGCCAAGGAGGTTTACGACGTTACGGGAGCGGGAGATACCGTGGTGGCAGCGCTCACCGCCTTTCACCTCGCGGGAGCCACCTGGGAGGAGGCCTGTGAGCTTGCAAACCTCTGTGCAGGGATAGTGGTGGGGGAGTTCGGAACTGCCAGCGTGACACCGGAGGAGCTTATAGAAGAGCTAGATAATGAAGGGTGCTAAGTACGAGGAGATAGCCTCGGAGTACTTGAAAAACCTGGGCTACCGTATCCTCGAGAGGAACTACCGTTGCAGAACGGGAGAGATAGACATAGTGGCTCAGGACGGAAAAATTCTCGTCTTCGTTGAGGTCAAGGGTGGTAGAAGTTCTGAGTTCGGACACCCAGTAGAAAGATTTGACAGAAGGAAGCTCTCTAGGATAATAGAGTGCGCGTACACTTTCATGGAAAGAAAGAAGATAGAGCTACCCTTCAGAATAGACCTCGTAGTGGTGTTCGAGGGAAGCGTTGAGCATTACAAGAATGTAGGTTTTGATTAAAAAAAACCCCGCCCTCAGGCGGGGTGGTTCACATGTTATTCGAGGATCTCCAATACGACCCTCTTTCCTGTTTTACGGCCCATGGCCGAGAGAAGCGTTCTGAGGGCCCTCGCAATTCTGCCCTGCTTCCCTATAACCTTCCCGAGCTCCGAGGGATCCACCCTCAGCTCGATAACTATGGTCTTCTCTCCTTCGATCTCAGTCACCTGGACCTTGTCGGCGTTGTCAACGAGAGCCTTTGCGGTCGTCTCCACTATCTCCTTCATAGCGCTCATGAGTGCACCTCCTTGGTGGTTTTCTTCTTCAGTACCCAGTAATCCCCTACACGCCTTAGCTCACATTCTTCCGGGATAGCGTCCTTAAGAACCCCCGCACCTTCCAATATAGCCTTCGCCCTGCCGGCTATCTCAACACCCTTAGAGATCCACTCCTTAACCTTATCAGGCTTTATATCGAGCAAAACCTTCCTCTTGGGGTCGTACGTTCCAAGTATGTCTATGTAGTTGCCTTCTCTGGGAGACTTAGAGTCCATAACCACTATCCTGTATATTGGGTGGTGTCTGCGTCCGAACTTGGCGAGCCTTATCCTTACAGCCATTCTCCGTCCTCCTGAAAACCTGAGCTGTTTATTATATCAGAATTTGAAGGGGAACTTGGGCATGGGCATCCCTGCCATCCCCTTGAGTTTCCTCATCATCTTCCTCATTTCCTCGTAGCGTTTTAAAACCTTGTTCACCTCCGAGACGCTCGTTCCGCTCCCCCTCGCTATCCTCTTCTTCCTACTCATGTTTATTATGCGGGGGTTTCTCCTCTCCTCCGGCGTCATCGAGTTTATGATTGCCTCTATCCTCTTGAACTGCTTTTCGTCCACCTTTATGTTCTTCATCTGGGCACCGATACCCGGTATCATACCGAGGAGCTTGTCGAGGGGCCCCATGTTCTGTATCATTCTGAGCATCTCCCTGAGGTCCTCGAGGTCGAAGTCCCCAGCCATGACCTTGGTGGAAAGGTGCTGGGCTTTGTCCTCAGGTATAACCTCCTGGGCGCGCTCCACGAGGGATTGAAGGTCTCCAAGGCCCAGTATCCTCTGGGCCACCCTGTCGGGATAGAAGGGTTCTATATCCTCTATCTTTTCCCCAACGCCTATGAACTTTATGGGAACTCCGAGCGTTTCCCTGACCGAAAGGGCCAAGCCTCCCCTCGCATCGCCGTCCATCTTGGTAAGGACAACCCCCGTCAGCCCGAGCCTCTTGTGAAAGGTCCTGGCCGTCTCTAGGGCCGTTTGGCCTTGCATAGCGTCCGCCACGTAGATTATCTCCGAAGGTTTTACCTCCTCCTTTATCCTCTCAAGCTCCTCCATGAGCTCCTCGTCCACGTGGAGCCTCCCTGCGGTGTCGAGGAGGAGGTAGTCCATACCCTCATCTTTAGCCTTCCTTACAGCCTCCCGAGCTATATCGATGGCCGAAAGGCCATCTCCGAAGGAGTAGTAGGGAACGCCCACCCTCTCGGCGAGTCTCTCGAGCTGGAGCATGGCTGCGGGACGTCTCACATCCGTCGATGAAACGGCAACCTTAAACCCTTTCTTCTTCAGCAGATTGGCCAGCTTTCCTATGGTAGTTGTCTTCCCCGTTCCCTGAAGGCCCACGAATAGGACCGTTCCCTTCTTTAGATCCTCCTTCTCTTTACCGAGTATGTTTACAAGTTCCTCGTAAACGATGGTTATCACCTGCTCGGCGGGAGAGAGGTTCCTCTTTACCTCGGCCGAGAGTGCCCTCTCCCTTACTCTTTTGAGAAACCTCTTGGTCACCTCGTAATCTACGTCCGCCTCTAGGAGGGCGAGCCTTATGTCCCGGAGGGCATCGTTTATTACCTTGTCGGTTAGCTTTCTAGCACCCTTTAACTTGCTGAGCGTTCCGCTGAACTTTTCCGTAAGTAGTTCGAGCATGTATAAAAGTATAAACTAAAGGTAGAGGTCCAACGTTCCCTTCTCCTCTTCACCTTTGAGGAACATCTCTATCCGCGCCTTCATCTCCATAGCTGTCGCCTTTGCAGCAACCGCCCTGTCTTGAGGAGAGGGGTTCATTGGAGCCAGAGCAGCCCTCTTTACCTTCTGGGCTATCTCTATGGTCTCTTCGGGAGTTCTCCCCTCCTTCAGACGCAGGAGAACTTCACCACCGGTTATGTAGAGCTTCCCATCTGGTCCTTTTGTGTACTTGTATCTGACCGGACCAGCCAGCTCCCCTCCTGCAATTTTGTGAGCGAGTTCGTGGGCCTTTACCTTCTGCTCTATAGTCCTGAGCTGCTGAGTGGTCATAGCGAGCCTCAGGCTCTCCTCAAGCCCTCCCGGAGAGAAACCTACTCTCATGACATACGCCCTTCAGCCTGCTCCCCTGAAGATATAATTTAAATGCCATGAGCTTGAGTGCACACGAGATCAGAGAGCTTTTCCTTAGCTTCTTCGAGAAGAAGGGACACACCAGGGTAAAAAGCGCCCCCCTGATACCCGAAAGCGACCCTACACTCCTTTTTGTGAACGCGGGGATGGTCCCCTTCAAGAACGTATTCCTCGGCTTGGAGAAGAGGCCCTACACGAGGGCGGTCTCCTGTCAGAAGTGTCTCAGAGTCTCCGGAAAGCACAACGACCTGGAGCAGGTAGGATACACCTCAAGACACCACACCTTCTTCGAGATGCTGGGCAACTTCTCCTTCGGAGACTACTTC
>WFPN01000029.1 GCA_015487535.1 Aquificaceae bacterium | reverse complement strand
TCGGTGATTATGGCTGTTATGTTCTCTGCAGGGGTCACATCGAAGGCTAAGTGCAGTGCGGGCGAGTTCTCAGGAGCTATAGGAGAGCCGAGACAGTTCTTGAGCTCCCCTGCACTCCTCTCCTCTATGGGGATGTCCTCACCATTTCTGATAGATAGGTCGAAGGTAGATGAAGGAGCGGCAACGTAGAAGGGAACGCCGTGCTCTCTGGCAAGTACCGAGAGGGTGTAGGTTCCTATCTTGTTCGCTACATCCCCCTTTGCGGTTATCCTGTCCGCCCCAACTATCACGAGATCCACGAGTCCTTTCTTCATAAGAAAACCCGCGGTGGAGTCGGTAATGAGCTTGTGGGGTATTCCCTCTTTGAGGAGCTCCCAGGCGGTAAGCCTCGCTCCCTGCAGGTAGGGCCTGGTCTCGTCAACCCAGACCTGGATATCCTTTCCCGAGTAATGTGCGCTCCTTATGACCCCCAGGGCTGTACCCCAGCCCGCGGTTGCGAGTGCTCCTGTGTTGCAGTGGGTTAGAATCTTGGCCCTCTTGGGTATCAGCCCGTTCCCCAGCTCCCCCATCCTTTTGTTTGCCTCGTAGTCCTCTTTTTCTATCAGCTTTGCCTCTTGCTCCAGGTCCTTCCCGGAGTTCAGGGCGGACATCATCCTGTCCAGGGCCCAGAAGAGGTTATAGGCGGTGGGTCTGGTATTTTTCAAAACCTCGTAAACTTTATCAGGACTCTCTCCTACCTTAAGGCCAAGAACAAAGCCGTACGCGGCAACGCATCCTATTGCGGGAGCCCCCCTCACGGCCATATTTCTTATCGCCTCCGCAACCTGTATGTGGTCCCTAAGCTCCAGCCAGACCTCTTCGCGAGGGAGTTTCCTCTGGTCTAATAGGAGAAGATGGTCTCCTTTCCAGTAAAAGGCTTTAACTTCCATGACTATGCGTTTGTGTTCTGAGAGCGTCAAGCACTCCTAGAACTCCAAGGAGTAAGAAGCCCACGATGATAACCCCAACCACTAGATAAACAAAAAAGTTACCCGCGTCCACCTTTTGACCTCCTGTATTCAATATAGTACAGAGCTAGGAGGGTTACGAGCCAATACAATAACAAGAGTACCACTCCCATAAAAGCCTATCCTTTCACCCTCAGTTTTGAAATCAGGATAACTTCTCAATAGGTCAGAAAAGTAAGCTACACTTCCTGCAAGGGCTATGGCTATTCCCTTCCTTATCTCTTTGAACATCACGCTCCGTACTTCTTGAGCCTGTGAGCGTTTGCAAGGAGTAGGTTTATGAGCTTCTTGGCCGGCATAATGCCGAGCTCACCTTTAAGGCACTCCCTCTCGGTGAGTCTCTCGGATGTTCCTCCCAATACGTAGGGGGAGTGAATTAGCAGCGGAACAGGATGCCACGAGTGGCCCTTTATCTTCGAAGGTGTGGAGTGGTCCCCGGTTATGGCAAGAACGTCAGGTTTTAACTCTAAGAACTGGGGCAGATGCCTGTCAAAGTCCTCTATAACCGAGACCTTGCCTTCCCAGTTCCCGTCCTCCCCGTATGAGTCCGTTTTCTTTATGTGAACGAAGAAGAAGTCGTAGCTTTCCCATACCTTTTTAAGTGCCTCTATCTCATCCTGCACGCTTGCGCCCTCGAACTCTATTAGATCCATACCCACAAGGCTCGCAAGTCCTTTGTACATTGGATATACGGCTATGCAGCAGGGTTTAACTCCAAACCTCTCCTCCATGGTGGGTATCTTGGGCTTTTGGGCAAAACCTCTGAGAAGAAGGTAGTTCGCCCTGGGCTCGTCCCGGAGTATCTGGGATACCCTCTCTATGAACTTCTTTACAACCTCCGCAACCCTCTGGGCGTTAGGATTTTTTCCAACAGGCTCTAATGGTTCCTTACCCACCTCCTGGGGATCGGTGTCGTTTATCTCGTCGCTACCTTCGGGCAGGTCTTCGGGAAACCTGAGAACTATCGCAACCCTGTGCTCCATACCGGGGGCTATTATCACCTGTACACCATCTATCTCCTTTATGTTCTCCTGTATCTTCTTAGTTATCCTTCTGTTCTCCTCGGTAGGTATCCTGCCGGCCCTTCTGTCCCTTACGATCGGTCTGCCGCCAACGCACTCTACGGTGGCGTAGTTTCCCCTTATGGCTATGTCGGTGTGTCTGACCTCAAGCCCGAGCCCGAGAGCTTCAAGGATGCCCCTTCCTATCTGATACCTGAGAGGGTCGTATCCGAATATGCCCAAGTGTCCCGGACCGCTTCCCGGAGTTATGCCGTAATCCACCGGTATGTGCATACCGAGTGCTGAAACCTTGGCAAGAGCGTCGAGGTTGGGCGTCCTTGCGAGCTCAAGTTCCGTCTTACCATCCTTTGCGGGGAGCCCACCCAGACCGTCAAGGACTATAAGGAGTATCTTGGAGTTATTCCTTTCAACGAGTCCTTCGAGCACGTCCATAACTTTAGTATGCCACAGCTTCTCTCCGTTAAAATGTTCCTCAAGCCTAAAGGAGGTAATGGGTATGAGGAAAGAACTCGGAGGGCTGAGCCTCTTTCTTCTCGCGGGAGCTGTCTTTGCGGGAGGGTACAAGATACCCGAGCAATCCCTTCGCTCCACTGGAACAGCAGGAGCCTACTTTTCCTCTGCGAACGCACCGGACGCATCCTACTATAACCCTGCCAACATGAGCTTCATGAAGGACGGCTGGGGCCTTGAGGTGGGAGTAAGATACATAGTCCTTCCCAGCATAAAGTTCAGCGGGAGAGTGAGGAATCCTTTCCCACCCCCGGGGAGCTTTACATCATCTCAAAGTTTCTCTTCAGAAAGGGAGGACTTCTTAGTCCCATACTTCCACTACGTTAGTCCAAAGGTAGGTGCTCTCAGGTTCGGTTTTTCCTTCACCACGCCCGGAGGGCTTTCCAAGAGCTGGGAAGACAATATGGCCCAGTCCTACGCAAAGACGTTCCACCTGGAGGTTTACGAAGCGAGCCTCGCCGTTTCCTACGCAATCAGCGAGATGCTTTCTATCGGTGGAGGCCTCAGAGGCGTCTATTCTAGGGGTGAGGTTGAGTACGCCCATCTGGGAGGAGGATACAGCATCTCTATGGAGGGCGATACCGATATAAAACCTGGGTTTTTCGCCTCGGTTTCGGTGAGGCCGGTTAAAAACCTTACCCTCTCTACCCTGTACAGATCGAAGGTGGATTTAGACATAAAAGGGGACGCGAGCGGCTATATGGTTACTGGAATGGGATCACCCCCGCCGATATACTCTTTCGACACTTCTGGAAGCGTTAAGATCCCCCTACCCGCGGAGTGGAGACTTGGGGCATCATACAGGTTCGGGGCCACAACGGTAGAGCTTACCTACGAGAGGACCTTCTGGTCAGATTACGAAAAACTGGATTTCAACTTCGGAGACCCCAACGTAGAGGGCTCTTCCTTTGGAGACCCAAGACCCAAAGACTGGAAGGACACTAACACCTACCGCCTCGGTATAATGCACGACTTCAACGAGAAGCTAACAGGTATGCTCGGCATAGCCTACGACGAGACCCCGGTTCCCGAAAGGACCCTCGGTTTCGAGCTTCCCGACTCGGACGGATGGATATTCTCCCTCGGTGGCATATACAGGCCTGAGCCTAAGGTGGAGATAGGTGCAGCATACCTGTACTTTATGAAAAAGGACAGGAGCGTGACAAACGACCGCATAGACGGGAAGTTCAAGGACATATCCGCCCAGATGCTTACACTCTCCATAGCTTACTCCTTCTGAGGAAGGAAAGATGCATTACAGGTTCAGAAACTTCTACGAGTTCGTAGAAGAGAACGCGAGGCGTTTCTCTAGAAAGCCCGCCCTCTTCGAGGAGAAGATCAAGGTAAGGTGGAAAGAACTAAAGCACTACGTGGACTCCTTCGCCAGATACCTCGAGCTGATAGGAGTGAGGAAGGGCGACAACGTAGCGATGCTTATGAGCAACTCCAAGGAGTTCATAATAGCCTTCCTCGCCATAGGAAAGCTGGGGGCGGTCCCGGTCCCCCTCAACACCTTCCTCAAGAGGGCAGAACTCGAATACATACTCAAAGACTGCGGGGCGAGGCTGATAATAACCCAGGGCAAGTTCGCCGATCTTCTGAAGGGCATAGAGGAGAACACGGAGATCGAGAAGTTCATCTGGTCCGAGGGAGCGCCCATACTGGACGACAGGAACCTCAGCTTCGAAGAAGGCTTAACGATCGAAGACTACGAGCACATAAAACCCCAAGCGGATCTGGAAGACCTGGCGGTAATGCTCTACACTTCCGGAACGACGGGAAAGCCCAAGGGGGTCATGCTCACCTACAAAAATATCTTCTCGAACATAGAGAACATAGTGAGGGTATTCGAGATAAAGCCAAAGGACAGGTTCATAGTCTATCTTCCCATGTTCCACGCCTTCACCCTCACCGCAACGGTCCTCCTTCCCCTCTACACCGCAAGCCCCATAGTGATAGTGAAGTCCATAATGCCCTTCTCCAACGTGATAAAGCAGACGCTCTTGAATAGGGTTACCGTCTTCATGGGGGTTCCCGAGGTCTTCAACGCTCTCTCCAAGGCAAAGCTCCCCTGGTACTTCATGTGGTTCAACCGCATAAGATACTTCGTCTCGGGAGGCGCTCCCCTCCCCCTCGATACCTTAGAGAGGATGAGAAAGAAGTTCAAGAGGGCGGTTTTACTGGAGGGATACGGGCTGAGCGAGTGCTCGCCGGTGGTCTCGGTGAACCTCCCCCACAAGCAAAAACCCCTCTCGGTAGGCCCGCCCCTTCCGGATTACGAGGTCAAGATAGTGGACGAAGAATTGATGGAGCTTCCCACCGGAGAGGTGGGGGAGATAATCGTGAAGGGAGACTGCGTTATGAAGGGATACTACAACAACCCCTACGAGACGGAGAACACCATAGTGAACGGCTGGCTCAGGACCGGAGACCTCGGATACGTGGATGAGGATGGATTCATCTACATAGTGGACAGGAAGAAGGATCTTATAATCTGCAAGGGCATGAACATCTACCCCAGGGAAGTGGAGGAGGTTCTGATGAGCCACCCAAAGGTGGACCTATGCGCCGTTGTGGGCAGGAAGGACCCTCACCATGGGGAGATACCGGTAGCTTTTATAAAACCCGTCGAAGGTGAAGAGCTGAGCGAGTCGGAGCTGAGGAGTTTTCTGAAGGACAAGCTCGCCAACTACAAGATACCGAGGCAGTTCATATTCGTGGAGGACCTTCCCAAGAACGCTACAGGAAAGGTTCTGAAGAGGGTTCTGAGGGAGAAGCTAAACAAGGGAGAGTTCGACAAGGTCAGGTAATCCTTCCACTCTCTTTTTAGCTCCCCTCTCCGGGTTTTCCACGAAGACCTCCACGTCCGTGCACTTGGAAGTTCCCCTAATGTTCTCCAAAAACTCCCTCGCCTGCTCCTCCTGTCCGAGGGCGAGGTTTATAAGCCCGAGAAGGAGATACTTCTCGTGGCAGTCTGGGGCTATCAGGAGCCACTTGGTGGCCTCCAAATACTTGAACTCGGTTATATACCTCATCCCTTTGTAAATGGGATCCTTCTCGTTAATGAAGTCAGACCTTCTTAACCTCTTCCCTTCCCTGTATAAGACTATCCTGAACCTTACCCTCATTGGATATAAGGTTATATATCTCCTCGAGTCTTTCCACGCACTTCGTCAGATCATCGCAGTCTACTTCGAAGGAGGGCTTCCCGAACTGCCTGTATTTCTTGTCGTAGTATTCCTCTATCAGAAACCTCACTATCTCTCTGTAATCCTTCTCCCCGAACTTCTCCATAAGGTACTCGAACCTCTGTGGCCCTAAATACTTTCTAATCTTTTTAACCGCTTCCAGAGCCTCCTCCTCCCAGCCTTCCTCTGAGGTGTAGTCCTCGAGTATGTTCTCTACCCTTCTCTCAAGGGAGGCTTTTATCTCTATATAGATCCCCTCGTTCTTCTTCTCCCATACGGGATCGGGGATATAGAGGTTCCCGATCCTCCTGCTCTCGTCCTCCACGAAAACGAGGCCTTCTCCTATACTCCTCAGCTCCTC
>WFPN01000028.1 GCA_015487535.1 Aquificaceae bacterium | reverse complement strand
TCCTTAGGAACGTAAAACTCCTGAACAGGCCAGCCAAAATGCTTCTTCGTCTCCACAACGTTTTCAGTACCCAAGGGTGCGCCGTGAACCTTGGCTGTGTCCTGGAGTGGACTCCCGTAACCTATGTGGGTCCTGACAGATATAAAGGAAGGCCTGTCGGTCTCCCTAGCTTTACTTATGGTCTCCTCTAATAGATCCAGGTTGTACCCATCCTCTATGTGGTAAACGTCCCAACCTAAGGCCTCAAACCTCTTCAAGACATCCTCAGACCAGGCGAGTTTAGTGTCTCCGTCTATGGATATGTGGTTGTTGTCCCATATAACGATCAGCTTACTCAGCCTCCAGTGCCCGGCCAGGGCAGCAGCCTCGTAAGATATACCCTCCATAAGGTCTCCGTCCGAGCACAGAACGTAGGTGTAGTGGTCTATCACGGGATAACCTTTCCTGTTGAAGTACGAGGAGAGGAACTTCTCCGCCAGGGCCATACCGACAGCGTTTCCGAAACCCTGACCGAGCGGTCCCGTGGTAGCCTCAACTCCAGGAGTCAGCCAGCTTTCAGGGTGTCCAGGTGTCTTACTCCCCAACTGTCTGAACTCTTTTAGATCCTCTATAGAGATATCGTAGCCAAACATGAAGAGGGTAGCGTACAGCATCGCCGAGGCGTGCCCGGCGGATAGAACGAACCTGTCCCTGTTTATCCAGTTAGGGTTCTTAGGGTTGAACTTTAAGAACCTGTCGTATATGAGGTAGATGATATGGGAAGCTCCTAAAGGCATTCCTGGGTGTCCAGACTTTGCCCTTTCAACCTGATCTACGCTCAGGAACCTTATGGTGTTTATGACCAGCTGATCTATCTCTCTCTGCGAGCCTACCTTAGAGTCCATAGTTTCTATATTCTAACCCTCACCTTAAGTACTCTTCATTGATTTTGATCTTAGCCTCTTCCACCAGCTTTTCCACGTACATGTTTACAAGCGCATCCTCCTTCGCCCTGATAAGATCCTTCTCCATATCACTTCTGTTCTTCACGAGCTCCGGGCTCAGCTTCCTAGTCTTTACGTATATTACGGCGTAGCCATTTACGGTCCTGTATGGTCCGAATACCCTGTCCTTAGAAAATACAAGCCTGAGGGTGTCATCCCCCCTTATCTTGAAGAGGATTATGAATTCCTCAACGCTCGAGTTTTCAAACTCCAGAGGCTTAACATCAACTCTCTCCCCCTTCTCTAGCTTCTCCCTGATCTCCCACGCCTTCTTCTCCAAGAGTTCATCCACCCTGCTCTTCTTTAAGATTTCCTCTATCTCCTCCTTCACCTCGGAGAAAGGCCTTATCTTCCTAGGCTCTATATCCTTCAAATAAAGCACGTAGTACGTTCCTTTAACTTTAGTTATAGTTACCCTATCCTCTTTTGAGAGCCTACCGATCTCCTTAGACACCTCCTTTGGAAGCACAGATGGATCCTTTACCTCCCTTCCGCCTTCAGGTATCTTCCCTTTCTTAAGGGAGCTGTATATAGAGTGGGCCTTCTTTTTGTCTTCAGTTTCCCAGACCAGATATACCTTCTTTTCTGGAGTTAAGAACTTCTCCTTGTTCTCCCTGTAGTAGCGTTCTAGATCCTCAGCACTCGGCTTATAATCGAGAGAAACAGATTTAGGAGAAATGAGATATACCTTGCCCTCAAACCTTGTGGAGAGTATCCTCTCCTGAAACTCCCTCTCCCTGTCCGTCAGATAAACCAGCTTGGATATTAAATTTATAAGCCTCCTTACGGTCAGCTGCTTCTTCAGGTACGATTCGTACTCAGAGGGCGTAAGGCCAACCCTCTCGAGAGCGTCCTTGTACATACCTATATCGAACTTACCGTCCCTGCTGAAGTTAGGATCCCTCTTTATCGCTTCCGCCACCTCTGTATCCGATGCCCGAATACCAAGCTCGATCGCCTTCTGGTAAAGAACCTCCCTACTTATCAGGCTGTAGAGTACCTGCCTCTTTACCACACTCCTGAGATCTTCCTTTTCAAGCAGGTCAGAGTATCTGAGGAGCTCGTACCTGAACTCCCTAAGGGTAATACACTCCCCGTTCACCTCTGCAGCACATCTCTTAAGGCCGAACATCTGCTGTATGTCAGCCACACTGAACATCCAGAAGAGAAAGGATAGGGATGCTACAGCGATAATTATAGCTGCGAGTCTCTTGTGTCTCTGTATTATGGCGTACATACGACCCTTATTTTAACTTTTATGTGGCGGCGGGAGGAGTCGAACCTCCGACCTGGGACTTATGAGATCCCCGCTCTAACCACCTGAGCTACGCCGCCTCAAGCAGTATAAAATTATACACATAATGCCCCGTGTGAAGACCCACGCCAGGATAGACAAGAGCTTGAGCGGAGAACCCGTAAGCGTGGAAGACGGCTCGGCGACCGTTAGGCTGAAAACGAGCGAGGTCATGGTCGCAGACGAAAAGGGTCTAGTTCACGGGGGGTTTCTGTTCTCCGCTGCGGATTACGCAGCTATGCTTTCCGTAAATCATCCGAACGTTGTTCTTGCGAAAGCTGAGGTTAAATTTCTGAAGCCAGTTAAAGTAGGGGATGAGGTTCTCTTCAGAGGGGAGGTAAAGGAAAGGGATGGCAGAAAGTTCAAGGTTATTGTGGAAGGGGAGAGGAAAGGAGAGAAGGTCTTTGAGGGAACCTTTCTCTGTATAGTGCCAGAAAGGCACGTTCTTGAAAGGGGATGAGCTGGCAAGAAGAGCTCAAAAGGCTTCTCGATATACCGCAGGAAGCCAAGATAATTACAAAACCCTACTACAGAACCATACCAAAGAAGAACGGCAAAACCTACAGAGCACTCACGATACAGTACATTCACGAAGGCCGCAGGAGGTACAAACATATAAAGAAGGATAAAGAACAGATAGTTAGGAAGGCCCTCTCTGGAGAGGATCTAGCTTACGAATACGCGGCCTCCAAGCTAAGAGATATCAAAGCGTTTCTCGAAAGCTTTTCAGATGAAAGAACGCGTAAAAACCTATACCCTCTGCTCAAAGAGATAGACAAGCTCCTTATGAAGATATCCACAAGGATCTTCTAGCTTTCCCTTTCTTCTTCTTTTTGTTTTATATAGTCATAGCCTTTCTTAAAGAAGAATTATTAAGGAATAGGTTGTTCAAATTCACAAATACAGGCTTATCAACAACTTACTGACCAGCTATCCACATTGCGTTATGATTATATAGAATTATCAGCAACTTTCTGGAGTCATATTTGCATATGTTTATCAATAACTTTTAAACTTTCCACATTGCGTCCGGATTATGACTATGTATCAAAGACTTATTGCTGTTCTAAATGTACATATATATCAATGCCTTATATTTTTATCCACATTTATCCACATTGTGCTTTATTTTTGTAGTATTATCAATGGCTTATGCTTAGCACGTTTGCAGAGCACTATAAACAACTTACGAACTTTCCACATCTTCCACACAGGTCTGTGGATAACTACCACCGGATTGTGGATAATTTGTGGATAGATTGTGGATAAATTGTGGACAATTTGTGGAAAACTTGTGGATGGATTGTAAAATGTAAGTATGTCGGTTAAGGTACTCGTCATAGACGATGAGGAGGGGATAAGGGAATCTCTAAAGGGGATACTGAAGGAGGAAGGGTACAAGGTAGATACCTCAGCAACCCTTTCTGCGGCTAGAAAAAAAATATCTGAAGAGTTCTTTCACGTAGTTGTTCTAGATGTGTGGATGCCTGATGGGGACGGGATAGAGTTTCTGGATGTTGTCAGGGAGATCTCTCCTGACTCAGTGGTTGTGGTTATAACCGGGCACGGCAACGTGGATATGGCCGTAAAGGCTATAAAGAAGGGGGCATACGACTTCATAGAGAAGCCCTTTTCTATGGACAGGTTTCTGTTGACCGTCAAGCACGCAGTGTCCGAGTCTATGGGTAGGGTTTCCGGCGGTGGGGAGGAGGAGGTAGAGCTCATCGGAAACTCTAAACCTATAAGGGAGATAAAGAAGATAGTTTCCAAGATAGCCAAGAGCAGGGCCCCGGTTTTAATACTGGGAGAGAGCGGAACTGGGAAGGAGCTTGTGGCAAAGCTTATCCATAGTGAGTCTAATAGAAGAGGGCAGTTCGTTGATATAAACTGCGCCTCGATACCTAACGACCTGATAGAGTCAGAATTGTTCGGATACGAGAGGGGAGCTTTTACAGGAGCGGTTAGCAGGAAGAAGGGGAAGTTCGAGCTCGCAGACGGGGGAACCCTCTTCTTGGACGAGATAGGTGATATGGATACCAGAGCCCAGGCCAAGCTCCTAAGGGTAATAGAAACTGGCAGCTTTACCAGACTTGGAGGAACCCAGAGGATAGAGGTCGATGTAAGGTTGGTTTCTGCCTCGAACAAGAACCTTACAGAGGAGGTTAAGGAAGGAAGGTTCAGAGAAGATCTCTATTACAGGATCTCCGTCTTTACAATAGAGCTTCCTCCCCTGAGGGAGAGAGGGGAGGACATTATCCTTTTGGCGGAGTACTTCCTGAAGAAGTTTTCCCAGGAGTACAAGAAAGAGTGTAAGATCCTCTCGGACGAGGCCAAAGAAGCTCTCATGAATCACACCTGGAAGGGGAACGTGAGGGAGCTTAAGAATCTTATGGAGAGGGTGGTTATACTCTGCGATGGAGACGTGGTCAGGCCAGAGCATCTCGGACTTGGGGGTTACAGGAGATCGAAGGACTACAGTTACATATTCAGACTTGAAAAGCTGAAGGAGGCGAGGAGGGAGTTCGAGAAGGTCTTCATAGAAGAGAAGCTCAAAGAGTACAACTACGACATGAAGGAGGTCTCATCAAGGATAGGCACAGATCTTTCAAACCTCTACAGGAAGGTAAAAGCCTACGGAATAAAGATCAAGGACCTGCAAGGTTCACTATAATTCCAGCGCCTACTATCGCCGCCGTTTCACTTCTTAAAACGTGGGGCTCAAGCCTGACAGGTATAAACCCCTTATCCGTAAAACGTCTCACCTCAGATTTAGAAAATCCCCCTTCCGGACCAACCACCAGGCTGACGCTTTTTACGCCTTCCAGCTCCAGGTCCTTTACCCTCTTTCCATTGGAGAAGTTGTCTAGGATTATGTTCAGTTCGCTTTTCGGTTCCAGCTCTTCTATATACACTGGATCCTTTAGCTCAAGCGTATAGGGTCTTCCAGACTGTTTCATCGCTTCCCTGATTATCCTCTCCCATCTTTCTCTTTTCTTACCCATAGCTTCTCTGTTTTTAAAGCTCCTTTCCGTCAATAGGGGAACCACCTCGGACACACCTAGCTCCGTTGATTTCTGGAGGATAGTTTCGAACGTTCTCAGTTCCACCGGAACGGCCTGAATTAGGGTTATCCTTACCGTTGGTTTCTTGGTTTCGACCTTCTCAATTATCCTCAGCTTGGCCTCTTTGTTTCCTGCTTTTTCGAGCTCACAGAGGTAGAGGTTTTCCTCCCATATTATTCCTACCTTTTCCTCTTTTTTTATCCTTCTTACCTTAAAGTGCCTTAGCTCCTCGCCTTGTAGGATAAAAGAATCTTTTGATCTTCTCGATGGAAAAAAGATGTGCATAATGGCGGGGCGGGACGCCCCGAGGGGATATTTACTTTATGCTTTCCCTGAGATCCTTGGCTGGCTTGAATGCCACTACCTTCCTTGCGGGGATCTGGATCACCTGTCCGGTCCTGGGGTTTCTTCCCTTCCTCGCGGCCCTCTTCTTGACGGTGAATATTCCCAGTCCGGGGATGGCTATCCTTTCTCCCTTCTTGAGAGCCTTGGATATGGCTGCGACTGCTGCCTTGAGAGCGGCATCAGCCTCTTTTTTGGTGATGCCCGCCTGCTTGGCGATCTCTGCAACGAGCTCTGCCTTTGTCATAGCACGACCCTCCCAAATAGAATTTAGCGCTGATATAGATAATACATAACTTACTTTGATTTTGCAAGCCCTTTCTTTCGACTATAATTATCTTTCATGCACTTTTGAGGATCTCATGGAGGGCTCTTGAATGGACTACAAGGAAACGCTGAACCTTCCAAGAACTGATTTTCCTATGAAGGCAAACCTTCCGGAGAAAGAGCCCCAGATATTAGAAAGGTGGTCAGATCTTTATAAAAAGATTAGAGAATTCAGAAAAGGTAAGGAAGTTTTCCTGCTTCACGATGGACCACCTTACGCGAACGGCCACATTCATATAGGTCACGCTCTGAACAAGATCCTGAAGGACATAATAAACAAGTACAACCTCATGATAGGTAAGGATATCCTCTACATACCTGGATGGGACTGCCACGGTCTTCCCATAGAGAGGCAGGTTGAAAAGGAGCTGAAGGCTAAGAAGATAAACAAGGAGGATCTTCCTAAAACCGAATTCAGGAAGCTGTGCAGGGATTACGCCCAGAGGTTTGTGAACATACAGAAGGAGGAGTTCGTACGTCTTGGGGTTCTCGGAGACTGGGAGAACCCTTACCTGACTATGGATCCCTCCTACGAGGCGCAGGAGGTCAGGGAACTTGGTAAGTTCTTTAAGAAGGGACTTGCATACAGAAGCAAGAAGCCGGTTTACTGGTGCATATACGATATGACCGCAGAAGCTGAGGCTGAGGTAGAGTACAAGGATAAGGAGGACCCGAGTATATACGTGAAGTTTCCCCTCGAAGACGAGGATGCCTTCCTCGTTATATGGACCACAACCCCATGGACACTCCCGGCTCACCTCGGGATAATGGTCGGTGAGGAGTTCGATTACGTTTACTACAGGACCGCCGAAGGTACCCTTATCCTAGCAAAGGAGCTGCTCGAAAACTTCAGGGAGGTTACGGGTATAGAGGGAGAGGTTGTAAAGGAGTTAAAGGGAAAAGAGCTGGTGGGAAGATCGTACTTGCATCCCTTTGTTAAGAGGTCTGAGCTTGAGGGTCATCTGTCCGAAGAAACCTTGAAGAACATGTGGAAGGTTTACCCTTCCGAGTTCGTTGAGCTAGGAACTGGGACCGGCTTGGTTCACATGGCTCCGGGACACGGACAGGAGGATTACACCGTAGGGATAAGATACGGAATAGAGCCTTACGCCCCCCTAGACGACAGAGGTAGGTTTATACAACCGGCTCCGGAGTTTCTCCTCGGGGTCAGGGTGTTCGATGCCAACAACCTAATAGTGAGCTTACTTAAGGAAAAAGGCTTCCTTCTTCATCATGGGAAGGTATCACACTCTTACCCCCACTGCTGGAGGTGTAAGAACCCGGTAATATTCAGGGCAACGTACCAGTGGTTCATAAGCATGTCTGCTAAAGTAAACTCTAAGACCCTTAGGGAGAAGGCCCTCGAAGAGATAGACAAGGTTAGATGGATACCGGAGTACGGTAAGAACAGGATAAGGAGCATGGTCGAGAACAGGCCGGACTGGTGCATATCTAGGCAGAGGTACTGGGGCGTTCCCATAGCCGTCTTCTACTGTAGGAACTGCGGGGAGGTGGTTTCGGACGAGGAGGTTTTCGAACACGTGGCTAGTTTGATAGAGAAACATCCAAGCGGAGCGGACGTTTGGTTCGAGAGGGAAGAGAAGGACCTCCTCCCTGATGGTTACAGATGTAAAAGGTGCGGGGGAACGGAGTTCAAGAAGGAAGAGGACATCTTAGATGTGTGGTTCGATTCCGGGTGTTCGCATGCAGCCGTTGTGAGGCCTCTCGGTTTCAGCAAGGCGGATATGTACCTGGAAGGATCTGACCAGCACAGGGGTTGGTTCCAGGCATCTCTCTTGGAGTCTGTAGGTTCGTACGGAGAGGCCCCTTACAGATCGGTTCTTACTCACGGATTTACGGTGGATGAGAAGGGCAGGAAGATGTCCAAGTCTTTAGGCAACGTCGTTTCTCCCCAGGAGGTTATAGAGCAGTTCGGGGCAGATCTGCTTAGGCTGTGGGTTGTCTCAGAAGATTACAGCGAGGACGTAAAGCTAGGAAAGTCAATTCTGAGGAACCTAGTGGACGATTACAGGAAGATAAGGAACACTCTGAGGTTTCTACTCTCAAACCTCTACGACTTCGATCCTAAAGATGATAGGGTAGATACAAGCAAGCTCCACCACTTTGACAGGTGGATGCTCTCCAGGCTCCAGAGGTTTCTGGAGGAGGTCCACAGGCACTACAGTGATTATGCCTTCCACAGGGTATATCATCTTGTAAGAAACTTCTGCACCTCAGACCTATCCTCCCTCTACCTGGACGTCTTGAAAGATAGGCTCTACGTTTACTCCCCCAAGAGCTGGGAGAGAAGATCCGCCCAGACAGTTCTTTACGAACTTCTCATATCTATAACTACCTCCGTTGCTCCCTTCCTGAGCTTCACGGCGGAGGAAGTGTGGGATCATGTAAGGTCCATAAACTCTTCCATTCCCGAGAGCGTTTTTCTGCACGAGATTCCCAGGCCTAAGGAGGATTTCGTGTCCGAGGAGCTCGAGAGGGATTACTCCGTCCTTATCGCAGTTAGGGACGAGGTTATGAAGGCCATAGAGATCGCAAGGCGTGAGGGTCTGGTCAGGCACCCTTACGAGGCAAAGGTTTACATAAAGGCTGAAGGTGATGTGCGCGATCTACTGACTAAGTACCTAGATTACCTGAACTTTTTCCTGACGGTGAGCCAGGTGGAGCTCTCTGAAGGTGGTGATATAAAGCTGGAGGGAGAGGAGGTAGGCAATCTCGAGGTCGGTGTCTCCAGGGCTGAGGGAAAGAAGTGCCCAAGGTGCTGGATGTACTATCCGGAGAGTGAGTTCGAGGGGGAGGTGTGCAGGAGATGCTGCAGGGCCCTCCAGGAAAGTGGATATGTTTGCACTTAGATCATATTTTCAACTGAAAATGAGACAAAATTTAATTGGTTGGAGGAAAGGTGATGAAAAGGGAAACGGTACCACTCGTTGAGTTTCTTAAAGAGACTAAAGGCTCTATACTTATACTTACCCACGAGAACCCGGATGGAGACGCCCTCGGAAGCGCTATGGCTCTTTATCTCTTTTTGAAGAAGAAGGGTAAGGACGTTACCGTTGGTTGCAAGGACAGGAT
>WFPN01000027.1 GCA_015487535.1 Aquificaceae bacterium | reverse complement strand
TCCCTGAGGTCCGCCATAAGATCCAACTCGGAAATTACGTCTTTGAGAACCTTCCCGAGTTTAACCTCCCTCTTCTCACTCCTTCTTAACCTTTCGATTAGTTCTGTGTCGAGAAGGTATTTCAGAAGCAGGTCTATGCTGTCTATGGTGAGAAGCATATCCCTGTCAAAACAGTCCGGATCAGCCTCAGCAGCGCTCCTGAGAGCAGAAACCTTGTTAGCAAGCTCATGTATTATAATCCTCCTCACATCCGACATCCCACTGCAATTATAAAACGGACCCTCTCTTGCTTTTTACAGAGCCTCGAAGCTGTGAATCACGAAGCCCTTCACACCCCCGCACACGAGGTTTTTAAGCTTCCCAACCCTCTCCTTAGGAAAGGAGAGACGCTCCCCTTTTACCTCGTAGGTTCCCACAAGCTCCAGAAACCTCTCGCCCACTTTATAGACGTAGTGCTTTTCATCTCTCTGGGGATTTACCTCAAGGCCTATTAAAACGGGCTTTCCGAATTTTTTCCCCAGAACTATCTCCTCCCCGCTCAGCCTGAGAGCCTCTGAGAGGCTTTTCCTGTATGCCATCACCACCAGCTCGTCCGCCTCCCCGAAGATAAGCTCTATGAGGCTCCTGTTCCCGACGGGAACCTTCTCATACCAGAAGGGGACAACCACAGAGAGCTTTACGCTCCCGAGCTCCCTCTTTATCCTTCGGATCTCTTTCAGGAGCTTCTCCGCATACCATTCCCTTCTGAGGTTGAAGTCTGAATTCTGGTAGGGCTCTATGTCCACCTGAAAGCCGTCCGCTGGAAAGTTCTTAACGTAAGATACGGGGAAGTTCAGCCCGTCCCTGCCCCCGTCGAGGAGGTAGACCTCCAGTCCAAGATTTTTAATTTTCTCGATGTGCTCCCTCTTCAGCTTCCTGCTCAGCTGGAGGTAAACCCTTTTCACCCCCAAGCTCTTTACAGCGGAGACGAGATCTTCCCACCTTCTTTCGAGCCTCCTTACGTCCCATATCCAGAGGGCAACAAAACCCTCCCCCTCGGAACACTCGGGAGGCGGGAGCTTTACGGGCCTCTCCTCTCCAGCGAGGGGATTCTCCCTGTGGTAGGAGATGCTCAAACCCCTTTCGGAAGGGCTTATGTCTATGTAGTTCATGTCCTTGAGCTTCTGAGAGCATCCTGCAATAAGGACCATAAGAATTACCAGGAACCTCACCTTGCCATCCCCAGGAGCTTTTCCGCCACGAAGCCCACCCTGTGTCTCCCCAGGTAGCAGTGGATGTAGACCTTCTCACCCCTGTGCTTTTCCAATATCTTCCTTATCTTTTCGATCTGTCTGTAGTTCTCGGGAGAGTCGAGGTTCAGGAAGGAGAGGGGGACGTTGTAGAAGGCAAGCCCGAACTCCCTCACGAGCCTCTTCTCCTTCTCAAGAAGGCTCTTCTCAAAGGGAAGGGAGGGATTGAGGAGGGATATGATCACCTTGACCTCGTTCACCTTAACGAGCTTCTCAAGATCCTTTCTGTGGGGATAGGGGCCGATTATTATGTTCTCGGTCACGTAGCGGGCCTCGCCCTGGATCATCCTCAGGGGAAAGAGGTATGGCTCTATGTAGCTGAAGTAGACCGAGGCCATCGAGAAGAGGTAGCCGATGAAGACCGCTATGAAGATCAGCCTAAGGACCTTTCCCAGCATTCAGAACCTCCTTAACGTATCTGATTCGGATCCTTCCGAGATAGCTGTGGACGTAAACCCTATTCCTCCCGTAACGCCTCAGATAATACCTGAGCTTCTTCAGACTTTTTTGGTCCTTAACGAAGGGTTTGAGGGGAACGGAGATGAAGGTAAAGCCCCTTCTTCTCAAAAGCCTCCTCTCGTGCTCAAGGAGCTGTCTCTCGTGATACATGTCCCTGTCGAGTAGGGAGATGACCACCTTTATCCCGTTTTCTTTCAGGAACCTGAGCATTTTCTCGTCTCCGAGGTAACTCCCGACCCAGAGGTTTTTGCTTATCCTCTCAGGCTTTGCCTTCAAAAATTGCAAGGGAAGGAGATACTTCTCGTATCTGGGAAAGTCCGTGAAGGAGATAAAGATCAGGACAAGGGCCAAGAAGGCCACAAGGGCGAAGAGGCTCCTTAGAGTTATGTGGAGCAGGCTATCGAGCAGGGCTTTGAGCATGCGTCTCCTCTATCTTCTTTCTTTTCGGCTTTCCCCACACCCTTTTCCAGAACTGGAATGTTGCCACGAACCTCTCCATCACTATCAGCTGTCTGTATCCGAATATCTCAAAGACGCTGAAGAGCATGAGCTTGAGGATGTCCCTCAGAGACCCGTATCTCCTGAAGAGGAGGTTGTCAAGGAGTATGGAGCCCCAGCTTATTAAAACCCCCCAGCCGAAGGCGACGAGGAAGAAGAGGAGGGCAAAGTCCCTGCTGAGCATCCCGAAGAGGTAGAAGAGGACCACACCAAGGTATCCGAGGAACTCCACGAAG
>WFPN01000026.1 GCA_015487535.1 Aquificaceae bacterium | reverse complement strand
GAGGACCTTCTCCTGGCCCTCGACGTTGCCTCATCGGAGTTCTACACGGGAGAGAGATACCGCTTTGAAGGGAAGGAGCTGACTTCCGAAGAGATGGTAGGCTTCTACGAGGAGCTGATAGATAAATACCCCATAGTCTCCATAGAGGATCCCCTCTCAGAGAACGATTGGGAGGGCTGGAGGCTCCTTACCGAAAAGCTCGGGGGCAGAGTCCAGCTCGTGGGAGACGACCTTTTCACCACCAATCCCAAGATCCTGAGAGAAGGGATAGAGAAGGGAGTGGCCAACTCCATACTCGTTAAGCTAAACCAGATAGGGACGCTCTCGGAGACTTTAGATACCATAATGCTCGCAAAGGAACACGGATACACCGCCGTAATATCTCACAGGTCGGGAGAGTCGGAGGACACCTTCATAGCCCATCTTGCTGTTGCCACGAACGCGGGCCAGATAAAGACCGGGTCCGCCTCGCGCTCGGACAGGATTGCAAAGTACAACGAGCTCCTTAGAATAGAAGAGGAGCTCGGCTATGGAGCGCAGTTCTGGGGCAGGCAGGAATTCTGGAGATTTGCGAATCGTTAGGCTCCTCGCCTACGCCTTTTTGGGCCTTTCCCTGATAAACACCTTCTCGAACCTCTTCTTATCGGACCTCAACCTTAAGAAGATTATTCAGCTGAGGATGGCCACATCCAGACTCGAGAAGCTCATATACGCCGAGAAGGGGAAGAACCTGAAGCTGAAGGCAATACACTCCCGGGTGAAGAGCGATCCCAGGTTCTACAAGGAGAAGTTCGTGAGGGAATACCTTCTCATGTTCAAGAAGGGAGAGAAGGTTATACCCCTCCCGAGGGAGCTATGGTATAGATAACTACCTCTTAACTTCTTCCAGCTTCCTCGCCGCGGCGTAGAGAACCGCCTCAGCCACCACCTGACCGTCTACGCTCGCTGTTCCCTTCATCTTGGAGAGGGTCCTTTTGAGGGAAATGGTCTCAAGCTCCATCACCAGCTGATCCCCGGGAAAGACGGGTCTTTTGAACCTCGCGTCGTCTATGCCCGCAAAGACGATCGCGTACTTGCCTATCTCCAGCTTCAGGGACTTTATCATCAGTATCCCCCCAACCTGGGCCATCGCCTCGAGTATGTAAACTCCCGGGAAGAGGGGAAATCCGGGAAAGTGTCCCTGAAATATGGGCTCGTTGATGGATACGTTCTTTATACCAACTATCCTCTTCCCTTCCTCGAACTCGGTTATTCTGTCCACAAGGAGGAGGGGATATCTGTGGGGGAGGATCTCCATTATCTCTCTTATTTCCATGCTGGGTATTATATATCAAAGATCACCTCGGCAAGGAGCCGGCCGTTCTGCTCCTCTATCCTGAGCCTGTGGTAGGTGGCCGCCTTTATCACCAGCTTGGAAGGGTGTCTATCCGGATCGAACCTCTCCCCCTTCAGCCCGACCCTAACGTGATCCTCTCCAAGATCGAGTATCTCGCACTCCGATGCTACAAATCCTCTGCTCTCGTGAAGAACCAAGGCCTCGTTTATTATGTCTGCGAGGAGGAAGGGAAGTGCATTTTTGGCTTCTATCTCGTAAGTTTCTTTAGGCTCTACCTTCTCTATATCCGTGATCTCGTTGAAGGTGGCGAGGATGGCTTTGCAGAAGATCTCTTCGAGAGAGCTTCCGTAGACCCTTATACCCGCGTCCGCCGTTATGTCGTCTATGGTCTCGTAGAACATGCGTTTATTATCCGGCTTTACATAGGTTATGTCCTTTATAATTTATATTACAGATGGGTGGGATTCTAAGGGTAGCTGAACTTGCCGGAACAGATTTTGTAGGCAGCAGGCATTCGGGGGAAAAAATAAGGCACAGGATTAAAGAAGCTATCGACAAAGGGCATAAAGTTGTACTTGATTTCAATGGAGTAAGTGGTATAACACAAGGTTTTGCTGATGAAGCTATAGGAATATTGATAAGAGCCTTCGGTATTGATACGGTTGTCAGGCATGTAAGTGTAGTAAATGCTAATAAAAAAGTGAAACTAGTCCTTAACTGGGTTGCCAACTACAGCAAAAGAATACATGCGCGTAATAATACCGGTATTTAAAAGAATTCCTCTTCAATATCCTCCCCTATTATCATCTTCATATAGGTTATGAAACCGTACTCAAGAACTTTAGTAAATGATTTAAGGTTGAATCTAACCATTACTATTGCCCCCTGCCACTTATTTTTTATTATCATTGTTTCTTCTGCGGAAGACGTATACTTAACTATGCTGTCATCAGAAACTATATACATAAAACCTTCCGCATCTTTAACTATTCTTGAGATAACGTATAGACCCATACCTACATTTCGTTGAGCACCGCCGTATAAGTAATCAATAGCTCCGCTTATGTTCTTTTGTACAGCGAGCTTAATGGCTTCTGATGGCGAGTTGACTTTGTGCTTCCTCTTTATAGTATGGAAAAACCCCAACCCTGTATCCACAACCGCAATCTCTATTTCATTCAGGTTAGGAAACCTCTGGGCACTTACTACCGCGAAAGATTGCCCATGATCTATCGCATTAGTTAAAAGTTCGCTGATTATATATTTAAAGAACTCTTGATCTTCTACATCAAGTTCCATTTCATCCAACCTCATTGCAATAACTAATTCCTGGGTAAACTTATCTATTTGCGCTCGGTTTCTAACAGTTCTGATAGGAACGGTAGTCTCCGCATCAAAGTGCCCAAAGATATATCTCGAATAAGTAGATGCACGTGATAGAGGGTCCAATTTTATATCCATGTTCTGATTTTGCTTTTGCCTCCTATCTTTTTCAGCCTTAAGTATTGTCCAGTACAGAGGATCAATAAAATCATACCATGTTAAATCAATGGTTTCTTGGGAAAGAATTCGATCTAAAAAGTAATGAAGATCTTCATAGGATAAACTTAACATCTCTCCTTATTATTATAATTCCAGGAAATGAAGGTTCTCGTTGTGGACGACGAGCCCGTTATAGGGAAGATGGTAAAGACAGCCCTCGAGAACAGGGGGCACGAGGTTATGTGGATGGAGAGTGCGGAGGGGATCTTAGAAGCTGTGGAGAGTTTCAGGCCCGACGTTATTCTTCTGGACCTCAACATGCCAGGAAAATCGGGCTTCGACGCTTTAAGTGAACTCAAAAGCTCGGGTTCCGATATACCTGTTATAGTCATGAGCGTTCTCTCCCAGGACTTCAACATAGAGAAGGCTTACGACCTTGGAGCAAAGGACTACATAATAAAGCCCTTCAGCCTGAACCACCTTATAAGGAAGCTGGAGTCCCTTAGATGAGATCGATCTTCCTTCTGCTGGCAATCTTTTCCTTCTCCGCCCTCGCTGGGGAGACCTATTACTGCGTCCAGATGGCCTCTTCGAGGAAGTTCGAGGACCTAAGACGTGCTATAAGGTATGTGAGCACTTTCCCCTACGTGAGGATAGAAAAGATCGGAGACCTTTACACCTTGAGGGCGGGCTTCTTTAAAAAGAGGGAGAACGCCGTAAGGCTTCTAAGGAGGGCGAGGGAGGTCTTTAAGGACGCCTTCGTGAGGGAGTGCGATCTCGTGCCCGAGAGGATAGTCCTCCCCCGTTACGAGGCAAAGAGGAGCAAGTTCTTCACCTACGACCTCGGGATGAGGCTGGCCCAGCTCTATATAAAGCGTAAGGAGTATGAGAAGGCGGAGAGTATCTACAGAGAACTCTCCAAACGCTATCCAGATAGCAGGGAGGTCAGACTCCAGCTGGCGAGGGTCCTCTTCTGGCAGGGAAAGTATGATGAATCCTTGAAGATCTACAGGGAGCTTGAGAAGTTCGATCCAAGCCTTGCGGACGAGAGGAGAAGGGTGGAGGTGAAGATGATCTTAGAGAAGGTGGACAGGCTCGAGAAGGAGGGAAGGCTCGAGGAGGCGATAGAGCTTCTCGAAAAGCTCTACGAGGAGGAGAAGAGCTACGACACGGGTATGAGGCTGGGAAGGCTATACATAAGGACTGGGAAAAGGAAAGAAGCCCGCAGAGT
>WFPN01000025.1 GCA_015487535.1 Aquificaceae bacterium | reverse complement strand
TGTTCGAGGCCCTTCATATTCCCGTCCACCATGTCCCCGGTGGCTACTATGAGATCGGGCCTTTCCCTTTCGTACACGTCTTCGAGCATCTCTATCCTGTCCTCCCTCATCACAGGGCCCAGGTGCATATCCGAGATGTGAAGGATCTTTACCTCTCTGCCAGGTGGGAGCTTGGAGGTCTCCAGTGTAAACCTGTAAACCTGAAGGTAATGGGTCTCCGCATGGCTATAAAGACTCAGGAGCAGAGAAAGGATGAGGGTTATGAGGAAGGCCCTTCTAGGCCCCGGGGAGTGGAACCTCCTGTACAGGTCCACGGCGAGCCCAACCAGAAAGAAGTAGATTACAAAGCCCATCCAGAGAAGCCCTATGAGTGCGAGAGGCCTCGAGACCTCAACCACACCCTTCTTATCCAGAACCCTCCACAAAACTGGGGAGATGGTCGCCAGGGAAAGTAAGAGAACGGTAAACAGCCTCGCCTTCAATCCAAGATCGAAGGCCTGGCTTAACTTCCTGTACAGGTAGTAGTGCACGAGGGCGTAAAATGCCAGGAAGCCGAGGACGAAGAACCTCATTAAGCCTCTAGGACAGCTCCCTTAGAGGCGTCCGTGACGAGCTTTGCGTACCTCCTGAGCCATGAGCTTGGAATATCCTTCTGCTTGGGCTGGAAGTCCTTAAGTCTGCTCTGGAGCTCCTCCTCAGATATAAGGAGCTCGAGCCTTCTATTAGGGATGTCTATGAGTATCTCATCTCCGTCTTGAACCACACCTATAGGGCCTCCAGCCGCCGCTTCCGGTGATACATGGCCTATGCAGGCTCCCCTCGTGCCTCCAGAGAACCTACCGTCGGTTATGAGGGCAACCTTGTCTCCGAGTCCCATACCCACTATGGCGGATGTAGGGGAGAGCATCTCTCTCATGCCTGGACCACCCTTGGGACCCTCGTACCTTATCACCACCACGTGTCCGGGCTTCACCTTTCCTCCCAGGATTCCGTCTATTGCCTCCTCCTCCGAGTCAAAACATATAGCCTTCCCTCTGAACCTGAGCATGTTCTCCACAACACCGGCTGTCTTAACCACCGAACCTTCCGGTGCCAGGTTTCCGAAGAGTATGGCTATCCCTCCGTCCTCCGAGTATGGGGACTCTATGCTTCTCACAACCTCCCCGTCAGCATCGGGGGCTTCCTCGGCTATCTCCCTTAAAGTTTTACCGCTCACCGTGAGCCTGTCTAGATGTAGGAGCCCCTCCCTCTTCGAGAGCTCCCTGATTATGGTTGGTATGCCACCTACCCTGTCGAGATCCTCTATGTGGTAGTGCGAAGCTGGCGCTATCTTGCATATGGTGGGTGTTCTCTTGGAGATCTCGTTTATCTTGGCAAGGTCGTAATCTATACCTGCTTCCCTGGCTATCGCGAGCAGGTGGAGTATGGTGTTCGAGGACCCACCCATGGCTATATCGACGGTGAAGGCATCGTCTATCGCCTCTTCGGTGAGTATGTCCCTTGCCTTTACGTCCTTTTCGAGGAGCTCCATTATCTTCCTCGCAGCGGTCCTCGCCAGAAGCTCCCTCCTGGGATCTACGGCGAGTATGGTGCCGTTGCCCGGAAGTGCGAGACCGAGGACCTCCGTTAAGCAGTTCATCGAGTTGGCAGTGAACATCCCTGCGCAACTTCCACAGGTGGGGCAGGCGTTCTGCTCTATAACCTGGAGCTCCTTTTCGGTGATCTGTCCGCTCTTTAGCTGCCCTATGCCCTCGAAGACCGAGATAAGATCTATCTTCTTGCCCTCGTGCTCCCCTGCGAGCATGGGACCTCCGCTGATGAATATGGTGGGAACGTTCACCCTCATGGCACCCATCAGCATTCCGGGAACTATCTTGTCACAGTTGGGTATGCAGATAAGGGCGTCTAGCTGGTGGGCGTTTACAACCGTCTCTATGGAGTCAGCTATAAGCTCCCTTGAGGGCAGGGAGTAGTGCATCCCATAGTGCCCCATCGCTATCCCGTCGTCCACCCCTATCACGTTGAACTCTATGGGAACTCCTCCTGCCTTCCTGACCTCTTCCTTTATCGGCTCTACGAACTCCCTCAGATGGACGTGCCCGGGGATTATGTCTATGTAAGAGTTAGCTATACCTATCAGGGGTTTGTCGAAATCCTCCTCGGAAAGCCCGCAGGCTCTCAGAAGGGCCCTGTGGGGCGCCCTCTCTATACCTTTCTTCACAACATCGCTTCTCAGCTTCATGCCTTTTCCTCCCGGGAAAAATTTATTCCCTTTTTACGTCTCTTCATCTCATACATCCTCTCATCCGCAAGCTTGAGGATCAGGTTTATGTCCGTTCCCTCAGACGGCACGGTTACAATCCCGTAACTGACAGAAAGATCGTATTTTCTAAAAGCCCCTTCTATGATCTCTCTTATCCTTTCAAGCCTCTTAAATAGGGCTTCCTTTTTGCAATTATAGACTATCACTATAAACTCATCTCCCCCTATTCTTCCTACAACATCTCCACTTCTGAAGTTCTCCTGGAGTATGCGGGCTACTTCCCTTAGAACCAGATCGCCTTTATTGTGCCCGTACAGATCGTTTACCCTTTTGAAGTTATCTACATCGAGGTAGTCTACACAGTACTCTATGTTCTTATCTCTTTCACCTATTTCTGTAAACTTCGAAAGTATATCTAGCACAAATGCCCTGTTGTAGAGGCCTGTGAGGGGATCTACTGTAGCGCGTACTTCTAATCGCTTCATAAGATTATTCAATATCAGGCTGTAAAAAGAAGAAAGCATGGCTACGGCTAGGTATGCGCCTAAGGCCTGCCTTAAGTTTATCCAGTTGTAATGTAAATTTACTACCCCTTTCTCCTTTAACCAGTACAGAATTAAGAAGACCATAACTAGACCCACATTCCATACTACTGCTTGCTTCAAAGGTTTCATGAAGAAAGTAAGCAAGGGAAAGGTGTATATCCAATATATGCCTGTTCCGTACAGACCTCCAGTGATTATAAGGAAAGTTAGAATTATTACCATAAGAACAAGAATTACGTTAGACGCCAGGATATAATTCCTCTTTCTACAGTAATAAATAACATTTAGAAGAGCCAGCACGCAGAGCAGGAGCTCAAAAAGTGAGGAGTAGTAGTTACCAGCTTTAAAGTGCTGGAAAACTCCAAAAACGAGTGTGGTGCTTATACCCACGAAAGAAAACGTGTATATGAACATGTCTTTGTAGGGGGGTGTGTCTGGGTTGGCCATTTAGGAGTATTTTGCCATATGAAATAAATTAAGAC
>WFPN01000024.1 GCA_015487535.1 Aquificaceae bacterium | reverse complement strand
TAAGGGCCTACGGGTTTGGGTGCTTTTTCGGTGCGGATCTCCCTCATCCTTAAAAAATTATAAAGGAGGGGCGGGAGGGACGGGATCAATCTACTGGTTTGGCGTCCACCACGTCGTCGCCGCCTTCCTTTTTCTCCTCCCCTCCTCCAGCCTGCTTGCCCGCCCCTTCGTAGATCTGGGATCCTATCTTGGAGGAAACCTGGAGAACCTTGTCCATAACCGACTTTACCTGATCTATCTCCTGGGCCTCTGCGATAACCTTCTTGGCCTCCTCTATAACCTCCTGGGCCTCCTTCACGTGGTCTTCGGGTAGTTTGTCCTTGTTCTCGTTGATTATCTTCTCCAGGTTGTAAACGAGCTGGTCGAGTTGGTTCTTGGTCTCTATCAACTCCTTTTTCTTCTTGTCCTCTTCGGCGTGGGCCTCAGCTTCTTTAACCATCTTCTCTATCTCCTCCTGCGTGAGGCCGGAGGAGGGCTGGATCCTTATGGACTGCTCCTTACCAGTTCCAAGATCCTTTGCGGTAACGTGGAGGATACCGTCCGCGTCTATATCGAAACAGACCTCTATTTTGGGAACCCCTCTCGGGGCGGGAGGTATGCCCGTTAGGTAGAACTTACCGAGGGACTTGTTGTCCTTGGCCAGAGGTCTCTCTCCCTGGAGGACGTGGATCTCGACCTCGGTCTGGTAGTCGGATGCCGTGGTGAAGACCTCACACTTCTTGTAGGGTATGGGCGTGTTCCTCGGAATAAGGACCGTCATCACACCACCGTAGGTCTCCACTCCCAAGGATAGGGGCGTAACGTCCACGAGGAGTATCTCCTTGACCTCTCCGGAGAGAACTCCAGCCTGTATGGCTGCACCAACTGCAACCACCTCGTCGGGGTTCACACCCTTGTGGGGCTCCTTGCCGAAGAACTCCTTTATCCTCTGCTGGACGAGGGGTATCCTTGTAGAGCCTCCAACGAGCACTATGTCGTCTATGTCTTCTGGCTTGAGCTTCGCGTCCTCGAGGGCCTTCTTGACTATGTCCATCGTCCTGTCTATCAGGTCTTTAATCATCTCCTCGAGGCGTGCCCTGGTGAGCTTCTTTTGGAGGTGCAGCGGCTGGTTGTTGGATGGATCTATCGTTATGAAGGGCAGGTTGATCTCGGTCTCTAGCTTGAAGGAGAGCTCCTTCTTTGCCTGCTCGGCCGCTTCCTTGAGCCTCTGAAGGGCGGTCTTGTCGTTCCTGAGATCTATGCCGGTTTCCTTCTTGAACTCCTCTATGAGCCACTCCATTATCCTCTCGTCTATGTTCGCTCCCCCGAGGTGTGTGTCACCTGAGGTTGCCTTGACTTCTATAACACCCTCTCCACCTTCGAGGATAGAAACGTCGAAGGTACCGCCACCGAAGTCATACACGAGTATCTTGACGTCGGCCTTCTTATCCAGACCGTAGGCAAGCGCTGCTGCCGTGGGTTCGTTGAGTATCCTCAAAACTTCGAGACCAGCTATCTTACCCGCATCCTTGGTAGCCTGCCTCTGCCTCTCGTTGAAGTAGGCTGGAACGGTTATTACTGCCTTGGTTATCTTCTCTCCGAGGTAGGCTTCGGCAGCCTCTTTGAGCTTTCTAAGTACGTGGGCTCCCACCTCCTCCGGACGAACTATCTTTCCAGCGTTTGGTATGTCGAAGGCCGCGTCCCCTTTATCGTCCGCAACAACCTTGTAGGAGACCCTCTTGGCCTCCTCTTTGACCTCGTCGAACTTCCTTCCTATAAACCTCTTGGATTCGTAAACGGTGTTCTCAGGATCGAGAACAGCTCTCCTCTTGGCAGGTTCTCCCACGAGTATCTCCTTCTCCTTCGTCCAGGAGACTACCGAAGGCGTTAGCCTAGCCCCTTCCTGGTTGGGTATTACAACAGCCTCATCCCCCATCATTACGGCAACAACTGAGTTTGTGGTCCCCAGGTCTATACCAAGTATCTTCTCTGCCATCTTTCCACCTCCTCCTTTCTCGTTCTCGAATTATTTTAGAACTTTAGTTTTCTATTGTCAAGTTTTATGAGACGAATTTTATTAACTCTCTCGAAAGACGGAAGGATACCCGGAAGGAGAAGCAGCCTCAGGGAAGATCAGTCCTCCTCTACGAGTGAGTCCACGAGGCGGTCAACGTCCAAGATTTCCATGAGACCGTACTCTGTCTGGGCAACGTGGCTTACATAGACACTGTATCTGCCAACCATCGGATTAGGTTCGAGCCTCTCGCTGGGAACCCTTACAACGCCCACTATGTTGTCCACCAGGACACCGGCCTTGCCGTGTTTCGAGTCGAGGACCACTATCCTAGTCGGCTCATTGCTCTCAGAGAGACCCAGTATCTGCTTGAGGGAGAGGACCGGTATTATCTCCCCCCTCAGGTTCATAACGCCAACGATGATACTCGAGGTGTAGGGAACCTTCACTATGTCCAGGACCTTGGATATGGTGAGTATCTTCTTCAAAGGTATCCCGATTAGCTCGTTCTCCAGGGATATACCCAGGAACTCCTCGACCTCGGAGAGCTTCTCAGGTTTTACCTCACCAACGGGAACTATCTCCGCCATGATCTCACCTCACACAAAGGTTATAGCCCTCATCTCCCTCTTCAGTATTCCGTCCAGGTCGAGTATCAAAACCACCTTTCCGTCTCCGGTTATGGTAGCACCCGATATGCCCTGGACCTCACCGATTATCTTGCCTAGAGGCTTGACAACCACCTCCTCGTCTCCGAAGAGGTCCTCGACGGTAAAGGCAACCTTTTGGCTTCCCACCTGGGACACTATTACGTAACCAACGTTGCCCCCTCCCATCTCGAGGGCCTCGCCCAGGTTTATCAGGGGTATCGTGAGCTCCCTGAGGATAAGCACCTCTTTGCCCGAGACGGTGGTGATCTGGGCATCCTCTCCCTGAATTATCTCGAGCACCGAGTATATGGGTATGGCGAAGAGCCTTCCATTTACGGAAACGAGCAAGGACCTGATGATGCCGACGGTTAGAGGGAAGGAGAGAACGATCCTGGTTCCCTTACCTTTCTCGGTCTCTATATCTATAGTTCCCCGGAAAGCTGAGACGGTGTTCATGACCACATCCATACCAACGCCCCTTCCGGAGACCTCGGAGGTCTGCTCCTTTGTGGAGAAGCCGGGGTGGAATATGAGGAAGAGGACGTCCTTCTCGGTCATCTTCTCCGCTCTGTCTGGCGATATTATTCCCCTCTCCAGAGCCTTCTGCTTGACCTTCTCTATATCTATACCCCTCCCGTCGTCGGCGACCTCTATGAATATCCTGTCACCGTGGTAGTAAGCGCTCAGCTTCACAGTCCCTTTCCTAGGTTTTCCAGCCTTCTCCCTCTCATCCGGAGGCTCTATCCCGTGATCCACAGCGTTCCTTATCAGGTGTATGAGGGGCTCCTCGAGCTTTTCGAGGACCGTCTTGTCCATCTCGGCATCCTCGCCTTCAAGAACGAGCTCCACCTCCTTGCCGAGCATCCTAGCCAGGTCTCTGACCACCCTCGGGAACTTCTGGAATAGCCTCTTAACCGGCTGCATCCTCGTCTTCATTACCGCGAGCTGCAGATCCCCCACTATCCTGTCGAGGGAGGAGATCACCGTCTCGAGCTCGTCCACCGTCTTCGACTGGTACTCATCGTAAAGTTTCTGGAATATCCTGAGAAGCCTGTTCCTCTCCAGAACGAGCTCCCCAACAAGGTTCATCAGGCTCTCTATCTTGTGAACGTCTATCCTGACTACCTTCTCTCCCTCACTCTTAACGACAGGCCTCTTCTCCTCCTTCTTAGGTTCTTCCTTTTTAGGTTCTTCCCTCTTCTCCTCCTCACCCTTTTCCTCAACCTCTGCTGCAGGCTGTATAGTTTTCTCTTCCTCCTCCTTCTCAGGTTCCTGTTTGGCCTCCTGCTCAGCTTCCCCCTTGGCCACGATCTGGTCTAAAGCCTCTATGAGCTCGGCCGGCCTTTCGTCGGGAGGAAGGAGTATGAGCTCCTCGAGGATCTCCTCTATGGGCTTGCCCTTGAGATGGGAAAAGCCGAACCTATCCAGCAGATCGTCTATGCTCTCCTCCTTCTTGGAAGCCTCCTCATCTTTGACCCCACCCTGTTCTAGGTTCCTGAGTTTGTCCACAAGGTCCTGAGGCGTTTCCACATCCTCCCCCGCTTCGTATCTCTGAATAGCGGAGCGTATGAAATCTACGGCTTCGAGGATGGCGTCGTTTATCTCCGGGGTTAGGGTCAGCTCTCCGCTCCTGAGCTTTCCCAGAACGTCCTCCGCGGCGTGGGCCACCT
>WFPN01000023.1 GCA_015487535.1 Aquificaceae bacterium | reverse complement strand
TCCTTATGGTTTTAGGAAGCATAATTCTAATAAGGCATACCGTGACCTAGATCTCAGTATTTATAAGGAAAAGGGGCTGACCGTACTCGACGGTCTCCCCGTTCTCTACCAGAATCTTCTCAACCCTTCCCCTCACGTCGCTCTCTATCTCGTTCATGACCTTTAAAGCCTCTATTATGCAGAGGACCTGACCGGGGGAGACTATGTCCCCGACCTCAACGAAGGGGGGTGCCCCCGGAGAGGGTGAACGGTAAAAGGTGCCTACCAGAGGGCTCTTTATTACGTGATACTTTTTTTCCTCCTCGCTTATGTCCTCGGATGGAGGCAGTACCTCCTGGTGTTTGAACTCCTCAACTGTTGGACCCTTTCTTTGGGGTTTTGGCTGGACGAGGTCACCCCTGTGCGTCTCTATTACTATCTTTCCCTCCTCACTCTCGATCTTCAGGGATCTTATGTTCGAGTTCTTTACAAGCTCTATAAGCTCCCTTATGAACTCCTTATCCATCACTTTACCCTTTCTACGTAAGTTCCAGTCCTCGTGTCCACCTTAACTACATCCCCCTCGCTCACAAAGAAGGGAACCTGGACTACCGCCCCCGTTTCGAGCTTCGCCGGTTTGGTCCCTCCCGCGGCTGTATCTCCCTTGAAGGCAGGCTCCGTTTCCACAACCTTGAGCTCTACATGCTTTGGTAGCTCTATACCCACGGGCTGGCCCTGGTACAGGAAAACTACAACCTGCATGCCTTCCTTCAGGAACTTAGCCTCCTCCTCTATCTTATCCTTTGGTATGGCGACCATCTCGTAGGTTTGTGTGTTCATGAAGTAGTAGTTCTCCCCGTCAGAGTACGAGTACTCGGCGAACACCTGCTCAAAGTCTGCCAAGGGTATGCTGTCGGAAGCCTTGTAGGTTATCTCGATAACGTTTCCCGTTAGCATATTCTTAGCCTTCACCCTCACAAAAGCCTGGCCCTTACCGGGCTTCACGTGTTCGTAATCGAGGACCCTGTAAGGCTCTCCCTTGTGTTCTATGAAAAGGTCTCTCGTTATCCTGTTTATATCTATCCTGTCCGCCATGGGAGATATTTTACCAGAGAGGAGTTAAAACATGAACCACACAGGGTTTAACCTTAAATCGAGGTGCCACGGCTTTACTTGTCAGAGGCCGGCAGCTTTAAATATAATTAAACCGTACCGAGATGACCAATAACGTGACAGAAAATGACCCAAGAGAGCAATTAAAAGAGAAGTTGAGGGAAATCTTTCAGGTTGAAAACGAAGATTTAGACTTTGGTATCTACAGAATAATGAACTACAAACGCCAAGAGATAGAGGATTTTATCGAGAATAAACTGATAAAGGAGATAGAGAGTCGGTTAATATCCCTAGGTGAAGGAATTAAATCGGATGAGTTGGAAAGATATATCTACAACCATCTGATCAACTTCTTTTCAAGATACTACGATAGAGGAGACTTCATAAGTAAGAGGAGATATGGTAGTAGGGAAAGATATTGCATTCCTTACAATGGAGAAGAAGTTCTGCTTTACTGGGTTAATAAAGACCAGTACTACATTAAAACCACCGAGTACTTCAGGAAATACACCTTTAAGGTTAAGGATCTAACGGTTAATTTCAAGGTAGTAGAGGCTGAGGAGGAGAAAGGTAACGTAAAGTCCTTGGAGAGAAAGTTCTTCATTCTCAGCGAGCCACCCTTCGAATTCGATGAAGAAAAGAGAGAGCTGAACATCTACTTTGAATACAGAGGCCTTACAGAGGAGGAGGCAAAGAAATACAGATACGACAGCAGCAGAGTACAGGATATGATAAATCAGGAAACGATAAAGGTCCTGCGCCAACAGATCCCCGAGGGCAGTCTGGCAAGAGTTGTTCTTGAAAAGGATCCCAGATCTAACACACAGAGCAGTTATATAAGAAAGCATCTTCACAGATACACGAGGAGGAACACAACAGACTACTTCATCCACAAAAACCTGAAAGAGTTCCTCGAGAGGGAGCTCGATTTCTATATCAAAAACGAGCTTCTACGGCTGGAGGATCTACAGGTATTGGAACAGGGTAGCTATTTTGACAAGCTGAGGCTCTATCTAATAGTAACTAGGGTTTTCAGAAAGGTAGCACAAAGTATTATCGAATTCCTGGCACAGATAGAAGACTTCCAGAGAAAGATCTGGGAGAAGAAGAAGTTCATAATAGACACCCACTACGTGATCACCCTGAACAGGATTAAAGAATACGCGGGGGAGGAGTTTTTAGAGGGCGTACTCGATGATATCTTGAACAATGAGAAGCAGCTGAGCGAGTGGAAGGAGCTCCTTGGAGTAGAGGTCAAGGGAAGGGAGGATTTGATAGAGAGAACAACTTTACACGGCAACAGCTGGAAGAGTTTACCTATCGACACAAGGTACTTCGACGAGGAGTTCAAGCTGAAACTACTGAACGCCTTAAGCGAGAAGAAGGACCTGGAGGAGATCTTAGATGGTGTTTTGATTAAGTCGGAGAACTGGCAGGCCCTGAATCTTCTTTTGAACAAGTATTACGGCAAGGTGCAGACAGTTTACATAGATCCCCCCTTCAACAAGGAACAGGAGGCCGACTACCTTTACAAGGTGGGATACAAAGACTCAACCTGGCTAACCATGCTCGAGAACAGAATCTCCCTGGCTAAGGATATGCTAAACGAAAGGGGCAGCTTCTTTGTTAATTGTGACGATAACGGCAATATGTACGTGAGGCTATTGCTGGACAGCATACTCGGTAAGGACAGGTTCAAGAACGAGATCATCTGGTGCTATGAGAAGCCCGGTGGCCCCACAGACAGGTTGAAGAACAACCACTCCACAATATTCTTCTATGCGAAGTCTGAAAGCTCCATCTTCAATCAGATATACGTACCGAGGAAGGGAGAGGATGAACTGACCAAAAGGGAGGGAAGGTACGCAACCGATTACGCCGGGAAGATATCTCCGGACTGGTGGATAGATATACCTTCCTTCGCAACCATGATGACTGCAAAAGAGAGGGTAGTTAAGAGCATAGGTGTAAACTTTACAACTCAACAGCCTGAAAAGCTGATCAAGAGAATAGTTCAGATGACATCTTCAAACGACAGGGACATAGTGATGGATTTCTTCCTCGGGAGCGGGACCACCCTATCCGTAGCGCACAAGCTCGGAAGGAGATGGATAGGTATAGAGATGGGGGATCACTTCTGGACCGTGATCCTGCCGAGGATGAAAAGGGTCTTGGCCTACGACGAATCGGGGATAAGCAGGGATGAGGATGTTAAGAGAACTTACAACAAAGAAACGGCCGGCGGGTTTTTCAAATACCACACCTTAGAACAGTACGAAGACGCTTTAGAAAACATAGAGTTTGAAAAGCCAGAGCCGACACTTTACGATCTGCCGGACTACTTCGTGAAGTATATGCTCGAGTGGGAAACCAAAGGGAGCAGGACCTTCCTCAATATCAGAGAGGTTAAAGATCCGTACAATTACAGGTTAAAGGTGATAGAAGATTATCAACAAAGGGAGGTAAGGGTAGATCTAATTGAGACCTTCAACTACCTGCTTGGCCTTCACGTGAGCAAGTACAGGACCGTAGAGGACAACGGCAGGAGATACATATTCATCTTCGGGAAAAAGGACAGTAGAAAGGTCGCGGTTGTTTGGAGGAGCCTGGAAAACATATCATTAGAAAGGGATAAAGAGGTTATAGAACAGAATATAAAAGACTTCAACCCCGAGGATGTATATATAAACGGGGACGCACTGGTTAAAGGATTCAAACCGAT
>WFPN01000022.1 GCA_015487535.1 Aquificaceae bacterium | reverse complement strand
CTGTAGGGGGAGGTGTATCTTACCACCGCGAGGAAGGGCATCGATCCCCTGAACTTGAAGGTCCTCGTTCCGGCTCCCTTCATCTCGTCGAGCATCTCTTTCGGGTAATGGCCCTGGGCCTCGAGCCTCCTCCTTCCTTGCTCGCCCGAGTAGGTCTGGGCTATGTTTATCATCGTCTTGGCTATAATGTCCGCCACCTCGTCCCAGGTGACCTTTATGAACTTGTCCTTACCCCTCTGGAAGTACTTCTCCGGAGGCTTTCCGGTTTTCGGATCCCTTGGGAAGCCTGCCTTGTACCACTCGTAAAAGCCCTTCCTGACCATGGGGCCTTTAACCCTTCTGTCCCCGTAGAACCTCCTCATCAGGGATAATCCCTTGTTACAGCATCTGGGCTCCCATCTTGGGGATGATTTGAGGCCGTATATGTCGGTAGCCTCGTGGAAGCGGTAGGTGGGTTCGATCCTGGTGACCACACCGTTCTTGACGTGGGCCCTCAGAAGACAGTTGTGGGTATCGTTGGGAGCGCACAGAAAGACGAAGGTGTCCTCGGACCTGAATATGTCCCTGTACATCGTCTCCCATTCGCGGTTTGGATAGTGCTTGATCGGATTGTCCACCTTGACCACGGGCTCGAAGACTCTGAGAGAGAAGCTTGGTGAAGAAAGGGCTGCCAAGGAAAGGCCGCCTACCTTTACGAAATCCCTCCGAGTCAGGCTCATAGCTCACCTCCATACATGACACACATCATATGATATACCTCATGTAAGTAATCATAGGCTTTCCTGATAAAAAAATCAACTTTTACCTGCAAGCTATTTTTCCCAGCCAATCAAGAACTTAGAAAGCCCGTTTAAAAAGCGTTGATAACCTTAGAACAATCAAATTCTTGAAAAAATGACCGATTAATCTAAAATAAGCGGAGGAGGTAAGGGATGGAGAGTCTAAGCCTTATAGACCAATATCTCGAAGCGGCGGATCTTGCGAAGCACAACGCCAACCTCGTTTATTCCCTGCCAGCTATGGCGAATATCCTCTCCGGGGAGGTGATGAAGGAGTACATGCTGAGAAGCATCCTCTCCGAAGAGGAGAGGCTTATGCACGAAGAGGGGTGGTGGTATCAGCACCAGCTGTCCCTTCTAGGTCCTTACTGCGTGGGTTTTTCGGCCAGGGATATAGCCCTCAACGGTCTTACTGCAAACACAAGGATCATGCCCCGTTCTAGACCTCCGAAGAGGCTCAGGAACCTCCTAGACCAGTGCGCCAACTTCATATGCCTGATATCCCAAGAGGTTGCTGGCGCCGTGGCTCTCAACGACCTGATAACGGTGGCCGCCTCTTACGTTTATTATGAAGAAAACTTGAAGGGAAGGAGGTACTCACTGGACGAAATCTCCCACGCCTTCCAGAGCTTCCTCTACAACATAAACCTTCCCTTCAGGAGCGGAAACAGTCCCTTTACCAACGTCACCCTCGAGTTCGGAAAGCCGGCACCCTCTCTCGAGGAAGAGTTTGTGGTGGTTGGCGGGAAGGTGCTTGATACCAAGTACAGCGATATACCCTCCGAGGTTTACGACAGGGTAGCCCTCGGCTTTCTCCAGGCTATGTGGGAAGGGGATGCGGACGGTAGGCCCTGGACCTTCCCTCTGATCACAGTCCAGATAACCGACAACTTCAACTTCGAGGATCCCGTTTTCCTCGAGTTTCTAAAGAACATGGACAAGCACGGAGGAGCTTACTTCGAGAATTTTCTGAGCAAGCCCTTTTTAGAACGGGGCTTAGAGCCTAGGAACCCTTACCTGCAGAGGAGTTTCTGCTGCCGTTTCCAGGTCGATATAGGAGAGGTCCTGAGGGTCTCAAACACCGGCTCTGTCTTTGGGAACGCCTCCGGCGTAGGTTCAATAGGTGTGATATCCATAAACTTCAACAGGCTCGGGTGGATACACGCGGGGAACAGGGAGAGCCTCTTCGAACACCTGGGAGACATCCTCGATAGGGCCAGGAGCGTCCTCAACAAGAAGAGGGAGTTTATAGACTCCCACAGGGAACTATACCCTACGTTCTTCTATTACATGAAAGATCTCTCAACTCTCTTCAACACGATCTCCCTTCAGGGAGGACACGAGGGTCTGATAAACTTCGGCTTCGTCACACGCGACTCAGAGGGGAATGTGATCGAGTCCGAGTCCGGCCTGTTCCATCCGGAGGGTCTCGCCTTCGCCAAGGAGGTCGCGGACTTCATACTGTCGAAGCTCGAGGACTTCATGAGGGAGGACGGCGTACCCTGGAACTTCGAATACGCACCCGGCGAGACCGCAGGCCCGAAGCTCGCCCGAAAGGATCTCGAGTTCTTCACAGATGTGGCGAGCGGCAGGTTCGACAGGTACAAGCTGTACAGGAAATACTGGCTGGGGAAGGTAAACGGGAAGCCTCCCTTCGTAAAGGGGAGCCTGGAGGGGTCGGGAGTCTTCCTCACCGCAGGCTTTCAGCCCCCTTACGACGCCCCCCTGGGGAAGCAGCTCGAGGTCTCATCCCACACCCAGAGGTTCGCAACGGGAGGGAGCATACAGCACATATTCCTTAACGAGAAGTCCGATGAACACTCCTCGAAGGAGTTTATAAGAAGGCTCTTCGAGAGGCTCCCCATAATCTACATAACCCTCACGCCGACTATGAGCGTGTGCAACTCCTGCGAGGCGAAGGTCGTTGGTGAGAGGCACACCTGTCCATACTGCGGCTCGGACGACACGATCATATACTCGAGGGTGATAGGCTACTACAGGCCGATTGCCAGAAAGGTGAGGAAGGCAGACAGGGAAAACTACGTCTACGAAGGGGAGGAGAACTACTGGCAGGGAGGGAGGAGAGCAGACTGGGTGACGAGGAATAAGGTTGAGGTTGTAGAACTGATGGAGGCGTCCCGATGGGACTGAGGTTCGTCTCCTACACGATCTCCTCGAAGGACGTTCCGGGCAGGTGGAGCCTGATAGCCTTCTTACCCGGATGTAACTTCCGGTGCAGGCACTGCCACAACTGGAGGCTCGTCACAGGTGAGAAGGGGTATATCTTCGAGAGGGAGGTGCTCCAGGAGGCTACCCAGAACCCCGTTATAGACGCCCTCGTTCTATCGGGCGGGGAGCCCACGGTACACAACCCCGACAAGCTACGGGCTTTCGTGGAGAGGGTAAAAAGCAGAAACTCCCAGCTCAAGGTGAGGATAGACACGAACGGCTACAATCCACAGGTTATGGAGAGGCTCTTGGATGTTGTTGACGGCTTCGCCGTGGATATAAAGTCTCCCCTTTCGAAAAGGGATCTCTACGAGTACACCACGGGAACGAAGGGTCTCGACCTCGAAAGGATAAGGGAGAGCGTGAGCATAGCGAACGGTCTTCCCCTGACCATATACAGAACGCCGCGGTATCCCTGGCTCTCGGAGGAGGACGTGGAGGAGATAAGGGACTTCACAGATAGCTTAAGCTCCCCCTGGTTCCTCAACGAGTTTGTGAAGGTTCCCTCCTGCCCCTTCAACACCTGAGGAGCTCCCCGCCCCCTGTCTGCTTTCCCTCTTTTTAAGCTCCTCCTCTATCCTGCTTATTACTTCGAGCTTCCTCTCATAGACGCAGTAATCGGGAGAGAGGAGCTTGTCCCTCTCAGCTTCGGCGGTGAGCCTGTGGACCACCGTGCTCTCGGGTATTAGCTCTAACATGTCCGCAGCGTACCTGACGTACTCCTCCAGGCTGAGTGTTCTGAACCTTCCCTCGAGGAACAGCCTGGCGAGGGCGGTATTCTTCATAATGTATATGGGATGTATCTTTATCCCATCGGCCCTCAGGGCCGAAACGAGCTTCGCCGTTTCCAGAAAGTCCTCCCTGCCCTCGAAGGGGAGCCCCACTATCGTGTGTATGCAGACTTTGAGCCCGTGTGCCTTAGCCCTCAGGGTTGCGTCCACGAGATCGGAGACCCCGTGCTGTCTGTTTATCCTCTTGAGGGTCTCGAAGTTTGCCGACTGGAGGCCGAACTCTATCCAGACCTCTAGCCCCTTGTCTCTGTACGAAGAGAGTAGCTCCAGAACCCAGTTTGGGGCACAGTCGGGCCTGGTTCCCACATCGAGGCCGACCACCTCTTCGTAATCGAGGACGGTGTCGTAGAGCTCTTTAAGG
>WFPN01000021.1 GCA_015487535.1 Aquificaceae bacterium | reverse complement strand
TGTGTACTCCACCTCAGTGTAGCTCTCCTCTCTTCTCTCCCTCGGATGCCGAACGGGGACGTTGCTAAGAAGGAACTTTGTGTACGGATGCATGGGAGATCTGAGGACATCATCCTTACTTCCGAGTTCCATAAGCATACCACCGTAAACCACCGCCAGCCTGTCGGCTATCTTCTCCACAACCCTTATATCGTGGGTTATGAAGATAAAGGCTATCCCATCATCCTTCAGCTCCTCGAAGAGCTTCAGGATCTCAGATTGAACCGAAACGTCGAGGGAAGCGGTCGGCTCGTCCGCAACTATTAGATCAGGCTCGAGTACTATCGCCCTAGCTATCGCCACCCTCTGCCTCTGACCCCCGGATAGGTCGTCGGGCTTTCTACCTAGAAAGCTGTCGTCCAGGCGAACCTTATCGATCGCCTCTTTCACCCTCTTCTTCCTATCTTTAAAACCGTGCACTACAAGAGGCTCCTCTATTATCTCCTCAACCTTCATCCTGGGGTTCAGCGAGTTCCTCGGATCCTGGAATACCACGGATACCCTTCTGGTGTACTCTTTCCCTAGAGAAAAGACGTCCACGCCCTCCATCAGTATCCTTCCCCTTGTTGGTTTCTCGAGTCTCAGAACGAGCTTTCCGAGGGTAGTCTTTCCCGAACCTGACTCACCAACCACACCCAACACCTCGGCCCTGCCCAGGCTCAGGCTTACATTCCTGAGGGCGTAGAAGTCCTCCCTCTTGAAGAATCCCTTCTTGACAGGATATACCTTGGATACCTTCTCTATCTCCAAGAGTGCGCTCATATGGTCCTTGAGAACCTCAGCTCCTTCTTATTTCTCAGATGTGCATCGAAGACCATCGCCACGTTCCTTATAAGCAGCCTCCCCACTGGGAGTATCTCGATCTTTCTGTCTTTTACCCTTATGAGGCCGTCCTCTTCTAGCTCCCTCAGATCTTCAAGCTCTTTCTCGAAGTACTCCTCGAAGTCTATACCAAACATATCCTCTATCTTGGAGAAGCTCACCCCGAGGTTACACATTATGTCCATTATCACCTCTCTCCTTACGAAGTCGTCCTCGGTGAGTATGTATCCCCTGAAGGTGGGAAGCCTTCCCTCGTCTATAGACACGTTGTACTCCCTCAGCGTCTTGTAGTTCTGGAAGTAAGAGTCGTAAAGCATCCCGATGGAGGTAGCCCCAAAGCCCACGAGCTCAACCCCTTTGCGAGTCGTGTAACCCTGGAAGTTTCTCCAGAGCTTGCCCTCCCTCTGGGCAACCGCGAGCTCGTCTTCTGGCTTCGCGAAGTGATCCATGCCTATATAAACGTATCCGGCGTCCTGGAACCTCTCTATGACCATCTCGAGAATGGAGAGCTTCTCCTCTGCGGAAGGGAGGGTTTCCGGATCTATGTGTTTTTGGATAGGCTTGACCCAGGGGACGTAGGCGAAGCTGTAAACGGCCAGTCTGTCCGGATCCAGCTCTATGACCTTCTCGACCGTCTTCTCGAAGCTGTCCCTGGTCTGATAGGGAAGCCCGTATATCAGGTCTATGTTTATGCTCTGGAAACCAAGATCTCTAAGCTTCTTCATCGTTCGTTCCATGAGCTCGTAGGGCTGTATCCTGTTTATCGCTCTCTGGACTCTTTCATCTAGATCCTGGAGTCCCATACTCACCCTGTTAAAGCCTACGTCCCTTATGGTCTCGAGCTGCTCGTCGGTAGCGTATCTGGGATCTATCTCTATGCTTACCTCTGCATCCTCCGAAAAGTCGAACCTCTTTTTAATCTCCTCCATAAATTCTCTTATCTCGTCCGGTTCCAGGTAGTTGGGCGTTCCTCCTCCCCAGTGGAGCTGCTCCACCTTTCTTTCCTTGTCCAGGAGCTTGGAGACCATGTCCATCTCTTTATAGACCCTATCTAGGTAAGGCCTTTCTATCCCCTTCCTGTGGGAGATGATTATGTTGCATCCGCAGTAGTAACATCCGCTCTCGCAGAAGGGTATGTGAAAGTAAAGGGAGAGTGGGGTTCTTCTGGAGTTGCTTTCTATCAGCTTCCTCCTGTAGTCCTCCTCTCCGATCTCTTCGGTGAACTCTGTAGCAGGCGGGTAGCTGGTGTACCTAGGTCCAGGCCTGTCGTACTTCTTTATAAGCTCTCTGTCAAAGATCGTTCTCATGATTCTATAAATATAGCTCCTTTCATGCTCCGCCCAGTATGAGATGATAGAGGAAGACGAGGGGCGGGTATATGATCCTCCCCAGAACCCCCGTAAATAGGAGTATGGTTATCACGAAGAAACCATAGACCTCGTACCTGTAGAAGATCTCCCAGTACTTGAAGGACAGAAAGCTCATGAGAGCTTTGCTTCCATCGAGGGGAGGTATGGGAATTATGTTAAAGATGGCCAGGATCAGGTTTATCAGAACCGACTTGGCGCAGAAGACGAGGAGGGGGTACATCACGGACTGAGCGATAAAAGGATCCACCACATCCGATAGGTTGTAAATGATCCTGTAAAGAGCGCCGAAGATAACGGCAAGGCTCAGGTTCATAACAACCCCGGCTATGGAGGTAAAGAAGGTTCCCTTTCTAAGGTCCCTGAAGTTCATGGAGTTTATGGGAACAGGTTTCGCCCAGCCGAATATTATCGGGGAACCCAGAATTATAAACATCGCCGGGAGCAGTATGGTCCCTATGGGGTCTATGTGAGGTATCGGGTTCAGCGTCAGCCTTCCCGCCAGCTTGGCGGTGGGGTCTCCCCACCTGTAGGCCACCCACCCGTGGGCCACCTCGTGGAGGATAACCGCCACCATGAGGGCAGGGATGGAGAGTATGGCTTCACTCAAACTCATGACTTGTTCAGGAAATTATAAAATAACCCGATGAGACTGACTACATTATGCTTCTTCCTACTGATTCTGCTGACAGCCTGTGGAGGTAGCTCCAGAAATTCTACGGGAAGCCTCGATATATGGAGACCCAAACTTGGAACGACTTGGCAGTGGCAACTGACAGGGAATATAGATACCTCCGTGGAGGCTGAAATGTTCGATGTGGATCTCTTCGATACGCCCGTGGAGGTTATAGAGGAGCTTCACAGAAAAGGAAGGGTTGTTATCTGCTACTTCAGCGCGGGAACCTACGAGCCTTGGAGACCAGACGCGTGGAAGTTCCCCCAAGAAGTGTTGGGTAATCCCCTGCAAGATTGGCCTGATGAACGCTGGCTGGACATAAGACGACTGGATATTCTTGGTCCTATAATGGCGTCGAGGTTAGATCTTGCTGTTAGTAAAGGATGCGACGGGGTTGAGCCTGACAACGTGGACAGCTATCAAAACGATACAGGTTTCCCGCTGAGCTACGATGACCAACTGCGATACAACCGCTGGATAGCAGAGGAGGCTCATAAGAGAGGGCTTTCTGTCGGTCTCAAGAACGATCTGGATCAGATCGCCGATCTCGAACCCTACTTTGACTGGGCTCTGAACGAGGAGTGTTTTTACTACAACGAGTGCGATAACCTCTTAATATTCATAAACAAAGGCAAGGCGGTCTTTCAGGTAGAGTACGAGCTGGATCCTTCCCAGTTCTGCCCCCAGGCCAATGCTATGGGATTCTCATCCATGAAAAAGAGATGGGAGCTCGACGCCTGGAGGATTGCTTGCTGGGAGCTTTAAAATAATAACCATGAACATAGACATCAACGAGGTGGCTGAGAAGGTTAAAGGGCTCATAGAGCCCATAGTGAAGGGTATGGGCTACAGACTCTTCGATGTGGAGTTCAAGCCAGAGAGGGGGTGGGTTCTGAGGATCATAATCGACAAGCCAGGAGGGGTAACTATAAGGGACTGCGAAGAGGTGAGCAGAAGGATAAGCGGCCTCCTGGATGTGGAGGACCTCATACCCTTTTCCTACATGCTCGAGATTTCCTCTCCCGGTCTCACGAGATCCTTGGAGAAACCAGAGCACTACGAGTTTTTCAAGGGCAGGCTTGTGAAGGTTATCCTGAGAGAGCCCGTCGGCGGAAGGAGGGAGGCGACCGGATACGTTGAGAACGTCAGGGAAGGTATAATTACGATACGGGAGAAGGAAAAGGGAGAGGAGCTTCACATCC
>WFPN01000020.1 GCA_015487535.1 Aquificaceae bacterium | reverse complement strand
TTGCTCAGAAGAAGTATGAAACCGCTCACGTAGTTGTTGAATATGGTCTGGAGTCCAAAGCCCAGGCCTATGCCGAGCGCTCCCGCCAGGGGGACCAGAACCTTCCAGGTTATCCCGAGGTGAACGAGGGCTATCACCACAGCGAGGAAGATCCCAAGGTTCGAGGTGAGGGCCCTGAAGGAACCGGCTTCTACCTCCATCCCCTTACGGTAGAAGTAAAGGTAAAGGGAGTTCTTGAGCAGATGGGTTAGGGCAAGGAGAAGCAAGAAGAGGTATATGCTTTCCAAAAGAGACAGCAGCGATATCTTCACGAACTCCGTGTCTATAAGATGCACACCGCTCAAAAGACTTTTAACTGCCCCAAGGTCGAAGAGCAGATCTGTACCCCTGTAGAGTATGAAAATTGAAAGGAGGCCCATAAACCTACGAAGGCTGGGTTTCAGGATCTGGGAATCTGCTCCCAGCTGTTTTTCTAGATTCGAGACCAGGTAAACCTGGAAGAAGAAGTAGGCTATCAGGACACCCGTTAGGGCGGCCACCTTTATCACAAAGTCTTGAGAGATCCTGACCGTACCGAGGACCCAAGCAAGGATAACGGCAGCGTAGAGCAAGAGGAGAGCCGGTGAAGCCCTCCTGAAGACCCTCTTGAGGAACTCGTTCTCTACTGAACTCAGCGTCAGGGAGTAGAACGAAGGCAGGAGGGAACTCAGCATGATGGCGGCGGAGAGCTTGAAGAGGAAGGAGTAAAACCCTTCCAGCTCTGCCATACCCCTGGATATATCCTGGAGAAAGAGAGCGAGGGTGTTTACAAGAAGGGATACGTTGAAAACCCAGCTGGAGATGGAACCGAAGCTGATGAACTCATCCAGGAACCTGAACAAGGTCCTCACGACGGCAAAGTAAAGGAAGACGAGGATTACCTCAAACACCTCTACGTTCAAGAACCTTGTATATAGGTACGACAGGGCCGCATACACGCCAAGCAAAGAGGCGAGCTTTGCGGAGAGCTGAAGTCTCTTAGAGCTCCTCTCCAAGAGCCTGCTAACTAGGAGCTTTACAGAGATGTAGGTAGATACGAAGAGGAGCAGTGCGGCCACCTCAGAGAGTGGGTTGTCCGCAATGCCGAGGATATAAGACTTTAGGAGAGCAGCGCTGTCTCTGACGAGAGGGTAAAACCTCTCAACCATCGATCTTTTCCTGTATCATAGTTCCGTTATATTTTAATCTCTGGAGGAAAAGCATGAAACTTCAAGCCTTAGTAGAGTCCGAAGATAGAATAGAGGACGTCCTCTCCTTCTTGAGGGAGAAATACCCGGAAAAGTACGCATTACTGGAGAACTGGGAAGAGCTAAACCCTTCCCTCGAGGTCCAGGAGCTGGGAGACGGGAGGTACCTGATCTTTTTAGATGTGCCTGAGGAAGAGTTCGATAAGCTGACCGGTATATTCCCGTCTAAGGAAGAGGCTATGGGAGCATTCCTGACCACTGCTATGGAGGCGGGCTGGGAGGAGGTCCCAAGCTCCTACGTGATATATCACGCGGACTTCGAGGGCGATAAGCTTATAGCGGCCATCAAGACCGAGGAGGGGGTTTCCAAGTACGACCAGCTTCACCTTGAGGATATGATAAGGAAGATGCTCAGATACCCTAGGGTGGTCGTCTATTCGAGCGATGTCCTAACCTACATAAAGGATATATACCCGGAGGTGGATTCCAAGGCGTACGTTATATCGAGGGAGATAGCGAGGGAGAAGGGAAGGGCCCCCGATCTCGAAGACCTCGGTAAGATATACGGCATAGACACATCCACCCTAGAGGGAAAGCTCCAGCTCCTCGAGGAGCTGATAAAGAATCCCGTAAAGCTGCCGGACGGAGAGGTTCAGATAAGACCTTACTACTATCCACTGGAGACATGAGAGGAGTTGTCCTCCTGCTGCTGCTTGCGGGCCTGGTCTTCTCAAGCGAGAGAATGAGCCTGGACCTTAGCTTCAAGAAAAAGAAGGGCCTGAGCGAGGTAAAAGAGTTCAGGGAGATGGTTAGAGAGCTCCTCAAGGAAGACTTCGTAGAGGTTGCCCCCGGCATAAAGGTCAAGAAGGGGTGCAGGATCGAGAAAGGGGTAGCCTCCTGGTACGGGGGGAGGTTCCACGGTAGAAAGACGGCGAACGGAGAGATATACAACCTGTTCAAGTTCACAGCCGCCTCAAGGACACTACCACTGGGGACTTACGTCCTTGTTAGGAACGAGGAGAACGGAAAGGTTATAACGGTGAGGATAAACGACAGGGGCCCTTACGTGGACGGCAGGATCATAGACCTATCACAGGCCGCGGCCTACAAGCTAGGTATGATGAAGGATGGTGTGGCGATGGTGCAGGTCATCCCCCTCAGGTGCCTCTCCCCAGAGTCCCTCTCGAGGTTCTACGACGAGATAATCCTCGACATAGCCAACACTTATTAAGTGGAGCTCAGGAACTTGAACCTTAGGTCCTTTATCCGTCCCAGGTTGTTCAGGACGAGGTCTTCCAAGTATGGATTGAAGGAGATCACGACCACATCCTTACCGAAGCCCGTCTCCTCGAGGGTATCCCTAGCAGTGTTGAGGAACTCCCTCAGGACGTCATCCTCCTCTATCTCAAAGGGTGCACCCAGGAAGTGATGGCTCATTCCTAGGTAGCTACCCGGCTTCATTCTCACCATCAGTCTTATAGGGTTCAGGGTGTCTATCAGCTTCTGAGTATCGTAAGAATACTG
>WFPN01000019.1 GCA_015487535.1 Aquificaceae bacterium | reverse complement strand
GCCGTATGGGTACTTCTCCGACCCGTTGAAGAGCATGTGTTCCAAGAAGTGGGCCATACCTTTCTCGTCGTATTTCTCGTAAACGGAACCCACCCTGAACCAGACGTGGAGGGCAACAGCTGAGGTGTCCTCCCTCGGCTTTACTATCAGCTTCGCGCCGTTAGGCAGATCCCTTATGTAGAGCTCCTGAGCGAGTGCCAGGCCCATGATAAACACCTCCAGAATTAGGAAGAGCAAGAGCCTCATACCCTTATCTCTCCCCTCAGCTTTTCCCTCACGAACTGTGGGATAGACACGAGCTTCCCTTCCCTCACCATGCAGTGTTTTGTTCTGCCCTCCGCCCTTAGCTCCTCTCCGACCTTCATCTTGTAGGAGAACTCGAAGACGTACCTGTCCATATCTTCGAGCTCGAGCTCGACCACCACCTCCTCATCGTAGTGTATGGGCTTTTTGTACTTGCAACACGCCTCCAGGAGGACCACCTCGTACCCCATCTCCCTTATGCTGCTGTAAGGCATCCCGAGCTTTCTCAGGAACTCACCCCTCGCCTCCTCGAACATCCTGAAGTGGTTGGAGTGGTGAACCACGCCTTGGGCGTCGGTTTCGTAGAACTGGATTCTCCTCTTGTAGAGCATATAACTATGTTAATTTACTTCTGCAATCGGCACACACCCCGAATATCTCGAGCCTGTGATGTAGGGGCTGGAAGTTGTACTCCTCACAGACCTGGTCCTGGAGCTTTTCTATGTCCTCGTTCACGAACTCGATTATCTTTCCACACTCCACGCATACCAGATGGTCGTGGTGGGCCTTCCCGGCTACGAACTCGTATATCGTCCTGTTCCCCTGCTTTATGACCTCCTTTATCACACCGAACTCCTGAAGGAGCTTTATGGTCCTGTATATGGTAGATCTTGAGACGCTCCTGTCAGCCTGGGTGGCTATCCAGTTCACGAGCTCCTCTACCTCGAAGTGCTTCCCGTAGCTGGCTATAAGATCTATAAGGTTTAGCCTGCTCTGGGTTACCTTCATGTTCTTCTTCTTGAGGAACTTGGTGAACTCCCTCTTTATCTCGTTGAGACTGACACTCATTACGGAATAATATAGTAAGTCTCATTATCAATTACAACCACTTTTCAAAAGCCTCTCTACCTCCCTCCTGAGCTCGGAGGTTATCTCCTCGTAGCTCTTCCCCTCAGGATAGATGGGCTTGCCTATCCTAACCTTGAGCTTTACGGGTTTTGGGAACCTGTCGTGTATGGACATCGCCTCGTAGGTTCCCACAAGGCCCACGGGGACTATGGGGACGCCGAGCTCCTTTGAGAGTATAGCGACCCCTTTCTTGAACTCAAGCAGTTCCCCCGTTCTGGTCCTCGCCCCTTCGGGGAATATGACCACAGCCTTACCCCTCTTCAGAACCTGGGCTACCTTCTGGAGGGACTCCCTCAGCTTCCTGTTTATGTTCACCGTTATAACGTGTGCCAGCTTCCCAAAGAGAGATGTAACAGGGTTCCTAAAGTAAACCTCCTCCCCTAAAAAGTAAAGATCCTTCCCCACCTTTTCAGGAACCAGGGCGGCTATTAGGAAGGCGTCCAGGTAGCTCGCGTGGTTGGGAGCCAAGATGAAGGGCTTTTCTGGCAGGTTCTCCACACACTCGATCTGGGCCCTGTTGTAGAGTTTGAAGAATGCCCTAAGGAGCAGCCTCCCCAGCCTGAAGATGAGGGGATAGTCCGCGGGTTCGAAGGGGGGAGCGTGTTCGAGTATCTCCTTCCAGCTGACCTCCCTCAGCTCCGCTTTCTCCTTCCTCTCCTTCACCAGCTCCACGATGTCCTTCACGAGGCTGTGTTTTGAGAGCTCCTCCTCCGTCAGGGAGACCCCAAAGGTCTTTTCAAGAAAGCTAAGGAGTTCAACTTTACCGAGTGAGTCGAGGCCAAGGTCAAGCTCTATATGATGGGATGGAAGGACCTCCCTCCCGGTTTCCTTTTCCAGATACTCCTTTATAAGCCTCCCCTCTTCTGTCTCTAAGATACTTAGATCCTCTTCCGCCCTAGGCTTTTCCGATGCTCTTTCGTAAATCTGGGGGAGCATGAACCTCCTGAGCTTTCCCAGCCTCGTTTTGGGTAGCTCGGTTGATGATAACCTAAAGCCTACTATCTTCTTCCATTCGGGCAACCTCCTGTTTACCCTGTCTATGACCTCCCACTTTATAGTCTCCTCAAGGTTCACTATCCCCCTCTCCTTCGCCTTCTCGAAGTCGGGGTGAATGAGGGCGTGTAGCTTCCCACCTATTTCAAGGACCCCCACCTC
>WFPN01000018.1 GCA_015487535.1 Aquificaceae bacterium | reverse complement strand
TGGTTATACCTTCCTTGCCGTAGAAGACCTCCTCGGCGGCCCTTCCTCCCATCATTATGAGGATCCTGTTGAAGAGGTTCTTCTTGTCGTATATGTGCTTGTCGTCTATCGGGAGCTGTTGGGTAACGCCCAGGGCCATACCCCTCGGGATTATGGAGACCTTGTGAACGGGGTCCGAGTCCTCGGTCATGAAGCCCATCAGGGCGTGTCCGGCCTCGTGGTAGGCTATCTTCTCCTTCTCCTTGGGAGATATGACCATACCCTTCCTCTCGAGGCCCATAGTTATCCTGTCTATCGCTTCCTCGACCTCCTCCATGGATATGAACTCTTTGCCCTTCCTGGCCGCGAGCAGTGCTGCCTCGTTCAGGAGGTTCTCAAGGTCGGCCCCCGTAAAGCCTGGGGTAGCTCTCGCCACAAGCTCCAGATCCACGTCCGGAGCGAGCTTCTTGTTCTTTGCGTGGACCTTAAGTATCTCATACCTTCCCTTGACGTCTGGCCTAGGTATGAATATCTGCCTGTCGAACCTACCGGGCCTAAGAAGCGCCGGGTCGAGTATGTCCGGCCTGTTGGTCGCGGCTATAACGATGATACCCTCGGATGTATCGAAGCCATCCATCTCCACCAGGAGCTGGTTCAGGGTCTGCTCCCTTTCGTCGTGTCCTCCTCCGAGGTTCAGGGCTCCCCTCGTCCTTCCAACAGCGTCTATCTCGTCTATGAAGACTATGCAGGGAGCGTGCTTCTTCGCCGTCTCGAACAGGTCTCTCACCCTCGCGGCGCCCACGCCCACGAACATCTCAACGAAGTCCGAACCGGATATCGATATGAAGGGGACGTGAGCCTCCCCCGCTATCGCCTTGGCGAGGAGGGTCTTACCTACTCCGGGCTCACCGTAGAGGAGAACACCCTTCGGGGGTCTTCCTCCGAGCTTCTGGAACTTTATCGGGTCCTTGAGATACTCGATTATCTCCTTTACCTCTTCCTTAACCTCCTCTATGCCGGCCACGTCGTTGAAGGTTACCTTGGGTTTTTCTTCTATATAGACCTTTGCCCTGCTCTTCCCGAAGGAGAAGGCCCTTCCCGGACCTCCCTGAGGGCCTCCCCCACTCATCTGCCTCATCAGGGCTATCCAGATACCTATAAAGAGGAGTATGGGCAGCCAGGATATGAAGAGGTTCAGGAGCCATCCAGATCCTGCATCTCCCGCGTCCACATCTACCCTGACGCCCTTCTTGACGAGGTCATCGACTATCGTAGAACCGGGAGGAATTACCGTCTCTACCCTCTGGCCCTCCTTAGTGGTCGCGACTATGGTTCTACCCTTGACGTGAACGCTCTCCACCTTTCCTTCGTCCACGAGCTGGACGAAGCTGTTTAAAGGTATCTTCGTTGCCAGCTCGTGTCTCTGCTCGAAGATGTTGAAGGCGACTATGGTCGCTCCAATTATGAGTATCCATACAAAGAAGCTTTTGAACATCTGCACTCTCGCTTCCTCCTAAAATGCGTCCGTAGAAATAGAAGATAGGTTACCCTTTATTCTTTTTCAAGCACAGGAGCTTTCCTCTTCTGACTGCCTTAACCCCCTCCCCGAGGTTCACCTCGCCACCTCTGGTGAGTAGCCTTCTGATCTGCTCAATCTTGGAGAAGTTGGAAACTTCCGTGAACTTTCTCAGGACCCTCCTCTGAATGGAGATATGCTCCCTGGCGAGCTCCCTTGCCTTTATGCAGCCATCCTCTAGGACCCTATCCAAGACGTCGGAAGAGAGTTTTTCCAAGAGGGCGTTCTCCTCCTTGAGTATTTTCCTCGTCCTGTAGAAGGTCTCCTCCAGGTTCGGGTTTATCTCCTTGAATAGGGGTATGACCTCCATCCTTATCCTGTTCCTGAAGAACCTCGGGTCTCTGTTGCTCGTATCTTCGATCCATTTGATCCCCTTTGCTTTGGCGTAATCGAGTATCTCCTCCCTCGTGACCCTGTAAAGGGGTCTGACCACGTCCCCTTCCTTCGGATCGAAGCCGATGAGCCCCTCCAGGCCTGCGCCCCTCACGAGCCATATCAGGGATGTCTCCACGAGGTCGTTCAGGTGGTGGGCCGTGGCTATCAGATCAAAGCCCTTCTCCTCCTTAACTCTCCTCAGGAAGGAGTACCTCATCTCCCTCGCGGTCTCCTCAAGGTTCCTCCCCTCTCTTTTGGCGACCTTTCCCACCTCTTCCCTTCCCACATGTATCTCGAGACCGAGGTTCTTTGCGAGCTCCCTGCAGAACTCCTCTTCCTCTTTGGCCTCCTCCCTCAGCATGTGGTTGAAGTGGGCGAGAGCAAGGTCTTTTATCTTGAGGAAGTCCCTTAGCTCCAGCAGAACGTGTGTCAGGGTCACGGAATCAACGCCCCCGGAGAGCGCGACCACGAGGCTGGAATCGGGGGGTATCAACTTCTCCTCTTTCTGGAGGGCTATGACCTTTCTAAGGAGCCTGCTAACCTCTTTCATCCCCAAGCTTTTCTTGGAGCCTCTTTTTGACCTCCTCGTAGTACGGGTAAGCTATCCCCTCCTTTCTTATGAACTCCACAAGGTCGAGGGCCTCCCTTACCTTTCCCTCCCGCTCAAGTAGATATACCATAACCTCGAAGGCGTTTATCTGGGGTAGCTGCCCCCCGGACCTCTCTTTGAGGGCCTCCTTGTACTCCGGATAGAGCCTGACGTCCTCCTCGCAGTAGCGTTTTATCTTATCGAAGTCTTTTAGCTTCTGGGCGAGCAGAACGAGGTCGTTGAGGATAAGATGTGCCTCCAGGGGCGTTCCTTCCATCTTTAGGGCCTCGTTGTAGAGCCACTCGGCGGTCTCGTAATCCCCTTCGAGGAGGGCGGTCTGGGCTATGGTGGCGAGGAAGGTCCTCTTCGTGTATAGAGGTCTCTCTATCTCTCCGCTGTCGAAGTGCTTTGCCTTGTAAGGGAAGCTCAGGTTCTTTATGACCTTTATCGAGTAATACTTCTTTATCGCCTTCTGCTGACGGGCATCCAGGGACTCGTACCAGTCCCAGAGATCGAGGGCCTTCAAAAGGCCCCCCTTCTCACGGAATATCTGAAAGACCTTACCTATCATTCAGATAACTTATGAATAAGCTCAGGTATCTTCAAGCTCCCCTCGGAGGAACTTGTCGTAAGCAGAGAGGTCGAAGTATCCGTGTCCTGAAAGGTTAAAGAGTATGACCTTCTCCTCTCCCGTCTCCTTGCACCTGATGGCCTCGTCTATAGCCTTCTTTATCGCATGGGAGGACTCTGGAGCGGGAACTATCCCCTCGGTTCTTGCGAAGGTCACCGCCGCCTCGAAGACCTCTGTCTGCCTGTAAGCCACCGCCGATATGTATCCCAGGTCGTAGAGCTTGCACACCAGCGGAGCGTCGCCGTGGTATCTAAGCCCTCCCGCGTGTATGGGGGGTGGAACGAAGTCGTGTCCCAGGGTGTACATCTTTATTAGGGGGGTAAGACCTACGGTATCGCCGAAATCGTACCTGTACTCACCCTTGGTCAAGGTCGGACAGGCCTCGGGCTCGACGGC
>WFPN01000017.1 GCA_015487535.1 Aquificaceae bacterium | reverse complement strand
GCACCAGGTCGAGTATGAAATCCGAAAGACCCAGGACGGGGGACAGCTCCACAGATCCGCTCAGGTTGAGTATCTCAGCCTTTACACCTTTTTTTGAAAAGAAGTCCTTTGCTATGTTCACGTATTTGGTGGCTACCTTTATGTAGGAACATCTGTCGTACCTCTCCCTGCTCTCGGGCTTCCCCGCAACCGAGATCCTGCACTCTCCTATGCCTAGGTCCAGAAATCTGTAAACGTCCGGCCTCCGCTCCAGGTAAACGTCGTACCCGCATATACCTAGATCTGCCGCACCGTTCTCTACGTAAACTGGAACGTCAAAGGGCTTTACCAAAAGCAGTGTAAGGTCTCCAAGCTCTACGGTCAGCTTCCTCCCCTCTTCAACCTTTTCTTCTATTAGGCCTTTAGAGAACAGCAGATCTACACTCTCCTCAAAGAGCCTCCCTTTTGGAAGGGCCAGGTTTATCATCTCTTCTTGGGCTTGATCCTTATAAGGACCTCGTCCGGGTTCACGTTCTCTCCTACCTGAACGAGTATCTCCTCGACCACTCCGTCCACGGGGCTGTGGATCTCGTTCTCCATCTTCATCGCCTCTACAACCAGGAGGACATCGCCCTCCTTGACCTCCTGACCTACGTTCACTTTGATGTTCACAACCTTCCCAGAGATGGGAGAGGTTATGTCTCCCACATCCCTGGGTTTCGGTCTCTTGGGTGTTACCGGAGCGCCTTCGGATAGCTCGTATCCTGAACCCGTTACCTCCACCTCCCTTATAGGCTGGAGCATGACCTCCTCAAGCCTGCCATCGAGCCTTATAAAGAAGGTCTTACCTCCCGCGGTCTCTTCTCCCCTTCCCGCGATCTGAACGTGGTACTGCTCACCATGGACCGTTATGTTGAACTCGACCGGTGCCTTCTCGGGACAAGCCTCGGCCTCCATCTCCTCCATGGGAACGGGAGGTGCCTCTCCCTTCTCCACCTTCTCTCTCCATTCGAAAAACTCCTTGGCCACCACAGGGAAGAGAACGTAGGAGAGAACATCCTCCTCGGAGCGCGCCCCGGCCTCCTTGGCTTCCTCCCTCGCCTTTTCAAGCTCAGGCTCCAGGAGGTCCGCAGGCCTCGTGTCGTAGATCGGCTCCTCGTCGCCAAGGATCTTCCTGAGAACCTCCTCCTTTATCGGTGCAGGGGGCCTTCCGTAGAGCCCCTTAACGTAGTCCTTCGTCTCCTTGGTAACAACCTTGTACCTCTCACCGTGGAGAACGTTCATGAAGGCCTGGGTTCCCACTATCTGGGAGGTGGGCGTCACGAGTGGCGGGTACCCCAAGTCCTCCCTAACCCTTGTTACCTCTTCGAGGACTTCCTCAAGCTTCTCCTCAAGGTTCTGTTCTCTGAGCTGATTTATGAAGTTGGTTATCATACCACCGGGTATCTGGTGTATGAGAACGCCTACGTCGGGGTAGGGAGGGAGCACGTCGAACTTCTTGTACTTGGCTCTCACATCCCTGAACATATCGCCAGCTTTTTTATAGAGCTCTGCGTCCACCTTCACCTCGTATCCGAACTCCCTCAGGACGTATATCATCGTCTCGCCAGGAGGGTGGGAGGTCTGACAGGAGAGGGTGTAAAAAGCTGTGTCTATCATGTCCGCCCCCGCCTCTATACCTTTAAGCTGGGCCATCTCGGCGAGGTCCGCTGTGGTCTGGGTGTGAAGGTGAACAGGATGGTCGGGGAACTCGGACTTCAGGGCAGAAACGAGGTCGTAGGCTACCTTCGGAGATAGTAGCCCGGCCTGGTCCTTTATAGAGATGATGTCTATACCCATATCCACAAGCTCGCCCGCCACCTTCACGTAGTACTCGACCGTGTGGACGGGACTTATTGTGTACGAGAGGACCCCCTTAACTATACCTCCCACCTTTTTGGCGGTCTCTATGGACTTCCTCATGTTCCTCGTGTCGTTCAGGGCATCGAATATCCTGAATACCTCTATCCCGTTGTCGTAAGCCTTCTTTACGAACTCTTCAACAACATCGTCCGCGTAGTGCCTGTACCCCACCACGTTCTGGCCCCTCAGGAGCATCTCGAGCTTGGTGTTCTTGGCCACGTCCTTGAACTTTCTGAGCCTCTCCCAGGGGTCTTCTTTGAGAAACCTGAGGCACACATCGAAGGTGGCTCCTCCCCACACCTCGAGGGACCAGAAGCCGCACCTGTCCAAGACCTCGAGGACATCGATCATATCCTCGGTCCTGACACGGGTCGCGAGGAGGCTCTGAATACCATCCCTCAGGGAGACATCGGTTACCAGTATCTCTTTCATC
>WFPN01000016.1 GCA_015487535.1 Aquificaceae bacterium | reverse complement strand
TTTTCGAAAAAGGGGAGAAAGATCTTGCGAGGAACGTGCTGGAGAAGGCGAAGCTGGAAAATGTGAGGGACGAATACGGGGAAGAGGCTTCGAAGCTCTGGAGGGAGCTGGGGCTCGATCCCAAACCCTTAGTGTTAAGGTTCCCAGAGCTATCTACAGATCTCCTGCGGGAGGTCAGGCTCGGCCCGGAGGAGGAAGAGAAGGTCTTCACGAGATTGATAAGGAAGAGGAGGTTCGAGGAAGTTCTTGAGCTCTCGGAGAACTGCTTTTTCAGGGGCATGGCCCTTTACAGGCTAAAGAGATACAGGGAAAGCCTCGAGGAGCTCGAGTCGTGCCCCGACGAACGCTCCAAGACCTACATACTCCTCGATTACCTGAGGCTCAAGGATCTAAAAGGCGCGGAGGAGTTCGTAAGGAGGAGGGACGATAGAGAGCTTTACTTCAAGTACGGGTGGGTGCTTCTGAGCCTGGGAGAGTACGGCAGGGCAAGGAAGTACATCCTCTTCTCTGGGCCAGACAGTAGGAGCTTCTTCTACGCCGGCATAGTAGATTTCATAAAGGGAAAGTACCTTCTCGCTTACGAAAACTTCTCGGAGGCGGAGAGGTTCGCCCAAGGAAACATAGAGAGGGCGAGGATATACTTCTGGAAGACTAAGGCCCTCGGGAAGCTGGGCTTTGAGGAGATCTCCTTCCACTATCTAAGGCGTGCCTCTGATATGGCTGGCTTCTACTCGGCTGTGGCGAGAAGGTATCTGGGAAAGGATGTGCACGAGGAGATAGACCTGCACTACCCCCAGTCGGATACCCAGGTTGCGGACAGGCTGATAGCTATAAAGAGGCTCGGATTTCCCTACTACATGAGGCTCGAGGCCTTCAAAAACGTGGATAAGTTCACACCGGCAGACGTCCTCAAGATAGTAAAGGTCGATCCTTACGTGGCCTTAAAGATTGCGGTGAGAGCCTTCGGTGCTAACTCGGAGGTTTACAGGGCCGTTGCTTTTCCAACCCCTTTTGAAGAGATCGTCAGGAGGGCATCGAAGAGGTTCGGTGTGGATCGGGCCCTCATATACGCGGTGATGAGGCAAGAGAGTCTGTTCAACGAGAGTGCCCTTTCGAGCTCGGAGGCTAAGGGACTCATGCAGTTGATAGATAGCACAGCAAGGTGGAAGGCCAAGAGGCTCGGAATAGAGCTGAAGGACATCTACGATGTGGAGACCAACGTAACCCTTGGAACGGCCTACCTAAGATACCTTCTTGACCTCTGGGACGGGGATCTAGTTAAGGCCATAGCCTCCTACAACGCCGGCCAAGGGGCCGTGAGCAACTGGATAGACTACGAGGACGACTTCCTCTTTATAGAGACTATCCCTTACGATGAGACGAGGGAGTACGTGAAGAAGGTTCTCTGGTACTACTACGTTTACTCTGAGAAGCTCTCTAGATAAATCTCTCCGTGTTTTCCAGGTACTCTATAGGCTTCCTTCCGGCGAATCCGTCGTTGAGCTCGTGCCAGTACATTATCGTATCCTCGTCCTCCCTCCAGCACAGCCATATGTACCTACCGTCGTGGTAGGAGAGAAAGTCCACCAGTATGGGATCCACACCCTTTATCACGCCACCGAGCTCCTCAATCCTCATGAAGCCCTGCCTGACCAAGCTCTCGAGCTCCTTAACCTTAGTCTGGTAGTACATCTTCTCCAGGTCGTCCTCCTCCTCTTCAAGCCGAGAGTAGATGTCGAGGAGCTCTTCCTTCTTCAGGTTTATATCCTCGACTATCGGCTTTATCTTAACGAGCAGGTTCCTGGCCTCTTCGAGTGTAAAAACCTTCATGCTCTTAAATATGATGTGGAGCGCTGGCATGTCAATATGATGTAATCCTTGACTTCCAGCTTACTGGAAGGTGTATCTTAATGGTAGGCTGCAAGGAGGTGGACATGAGATCGATAGTTCTGCTCTTGGTTCTCGGCTTCGGACTCACCTTCTCCATGCCAAAGCTCGTGTCTCCGGAGTGGCTCAAAGCGAACCTCAAGGATCCCGACCTGGTTGTACTCGAGTTCTCCGATTCACAGAGCTACCTGGTTGAGGGACACATACCGGGTGCCAGGCTGACGGAGAAAGAGGACTGGAGGATAATGGACGAAAAGACCGGTGCCCTCGTGAGGAAGTCGGTTGAAGAGTACGAGAAGCTCTTCAGAAGGTGGGGTATAAGCAACAGCTCTAAGGTAGTTCTTTACTACAAAGGGAACAAGGTGAACGAGATACTTGGAACCGTATATGCCTACTGGATATTTCATCTGTTAGGGCACGAGAGGGTGGCCCTGCTGGACGGCGGTTGGTCTGCGTGGGTTGAGAAGGGCTACCCCGTGAGCTACGACGAGCCCATGGTTGAGGAGGGGAGCTTCAAGGCAAGGTATAAACCTTACAAGGAGATAAAGGCCGACTACTTACTGAAGAACATAGGAAAGAAGCCCATAATAGACGGTAGGCCTGTGGGACACTACTTTGGTGTGTCCAAGTTCCCGGCTGCCAAGAAGTACGGGCACGTTCCCTGCTCAGTACCGCTCCCCTGGGAGTGGTGGGTAAAGAGGGACGAGGATACAGGAAAGCTCGTTATAAAGGTTCCGGACTACATAGATGAGTTCCTCAGAAACCAGGGGATAGGGAAGGAGGACGAGGTCCTGCTCTTTTGCTTCGGTGGGACCGGTGCAGCCTTCGTTTACATGATGATGGACTTCGCCGGGTACAAAGGTATGAGGGTTTACGACGCTTCAAAGAGAGAGTGGGAGTACCTGGGCTACCCGCTCAACAGGTACGTGTGGGAGACCTTCAGGGATTGTAGGGCGCCTTGAGCCTGAA
>WFPN01000015.1 GCA_015487535.1 Aquificaceae bacterium | reverse complement strand
GCCTCCAGATCCTCGACGTTGTCCACGATCTTCCGGACCGCGAGGTTTACCCTGTCTGTAGTTTTTACAACCCTCTCTAAGGTTTCCCTCCTCTCGGGGTAGGGCTTCAGGGTCAGGTCTTCCCCGTCCAGGTAAAGGATGTCAAAGAGAAAGCCTCCGACGGGATACTTGAGTATGTGGTAACGTGTAACGTACTTCACCTTCCTGTTCATCAGAACCTGGAAGGGCTGTATCTGACCGCTCACTGGGTCTATGACCACGCACTCGAGCTCCACGATAAAGTCGTGGGGTATGGACTCCTTCAAGAACTCTATTAGATCGGGGAACTGGTGGGTTATGTTCTCAAGCCTTCTCGAATATAGCCAGACCTCGTTTCCCTTCCTGTGGGCCTGTATCCTCTCACCGTCGTACTTGTACTCGGCCCCGCACTTCCCACCCAGCTTCTTGAGTATGAGGGAGGGTATAGCCATCCTCTCGGCGAGCATGGGTCTTATAGGTCTTCCCACCTCTATCTTCACAGCCTTGATACCCTCAAGACCCTTTTCCACGAGAACCCTGGCGACGTATCCGAGGTCTGAGGAGAGGTTGTACGCCCGCTCTATGTGGACCCTGTTCTTCTGGTCTCCAGTAAAGGCTATGGCGAGGGCGTCCATCACCGTATTGTCCCCTATCCCGAGCCTCAACTTCTCCGTTATAGTCCTCAGGAGGTACTTGACCTCCAAGGGAGTAGCCTTTGAAAGGAGTTTCTTGAAGAGTTCAGTCTTTTTCTTGAGGGCACCAACCCCGGAGGTCTTAGCTATCTGAAGGAGGGTCTCGTAAACTTCCTTTACGCTCAGGCTCTCCTTGGGTTGAAAGCCCTTCTCCTCGTAGAGTTTCTGTCCAGCGTCTCCAAGGTCCCCCAGCTCTACAACCCTCTCCTCAACACTGTGCTCGTCTATCCCAAGAACCTCCGACAAGGCCTTTATAGCGAGCTTCTCTCCAAAGTTGTAGTCAAGCCCCGTGTACTCGGGCGCTATCCTGCCCACCGATAGATATACGACCTTGTCTATAAGCTCGGGAGGGGTTTCCTTAAAGAGCTCCACGAGGAGCCCGGTCATCTGGGTCCTGCTGGTAGTCCCTTCTATCTTTGCGTAGAACTCAGCGAGTCTCTTATATTCCACAAGAATAGTTTACACCTTGACGATCCTGTAAACGAAGCTATCGGGTTCGAGGTAGTTGAGAGCAAATCCGTTCACCTCTGCGTAGGGGTAGCCAAAAAAGGGCATGGGTCTTAAAACCTCCTGTCTGGGTTCAAGGTCCCCATCCCTGAGCCAGTTGAAGGCTACCCAGTGAGGATCCCAGTTCCCGAAGAGGTACCTTTTGGCGAACTCCAGCCTTGGATCACCCTCTTTTAGATTCTCCTTCAGCCTCATCTTGGTCACGTCCGCGGGATCGACCGGTATCCATCTCCCTGCCCAAAACTCCGCCCTGCAGTGCTGAGCCTTCGTGAGGTCTCTGGAGCTTTCTTTGATGGAGAGGGTTTTTGAGATATAAGCTGGCCTTACCCTTATACCGAAGACCTCCCTAGCCGGCACACCTACCGCCCTGCAGAGGGCGACGAATACTGAGCTCTGGTCGGCGCATTTGCCCCCTATCTTTCCATCTCTTTCGTAGATCTCTATCAGGTCGTTCACGTTCCCCGGGCCACAACCCTTGACCTTGGGATCCCTGTACGTGTTTTCCACGACCCACTCGTATATGGCATAGGCCTTTTCCAAAAGGGTCTTCTTTCCCTTAGTTATCTCTTCGGCGAGCTCCTTCACCCTCCCAGTCGTGGGCACGTGAGGGGTTGCCTTTAAATACAGGCCCAGACTTTCGGGAACTCTATAGTTTGCGTCCGTGAGGGGTACAGATCTCTCCCTGTACGTCGTAGAGAGAAGGACGTTTATTCTTTTCTCCTTCCTGTTCCCAAACTCCACGTACAGGGTCGGAGCTCTGTAGAGGGGATCCTGCGTTAGCCTTGCGCTTTCAAAGTTCCCCGAGATGCTTATCCCCGTGAGCCTTTGATACTCGGTGTTGATCGGTATGGGTAACCAGAGCCGCGCCTTCCCTCTCTCCTTTATATTTACTTGGTAGGAAAAGGACACGCTCCTCTCCGAGGAAAGGGCCAGCTTTGGAATCGCGGCAACCGCAACGCTGCCGAGCAGGAAGTTTCTCCTCGAGAGCTTCATCCCTCTACCTCCCTTTTTTGCTTTATATTAAAAACCTAAATTTTCTAAACCCTGTACTCACTCACTTCCCTGTTCTTCTCGTAAAGCTTGGTGAGGTTCTCACTCCTACTGGTTATCCAGCTGTTCCTGTAGAGATGGATCTCGGGTCTTAGAGGAGGTGCGGAGCTTCCCTTCAGCACCCTCACCTCTCCTTCCTTACCTGAGAAGCTCTCCTCCAGATACCTCCAGAAGGTTATATCATCGAAGGCCCAGGGGAGAAATCTCCTGCCCCTGACCTCACCGAACAGAGTTGTGAAGGATCCATCGCTTTCCCCCATCAGGGCCATTGGGATCTTTATGGTTGCCCTTAGGGAGAGTCCAAAGTCATAGGGTGAGGCCACTATCAGATGCTCGAGCTTCTCGGCGAGCTGTTCTATCGTTTCGGGTGGGTAGTATTCGGCAAGATCCTCTCCGAAGACGACCAGGGTACTTATCTCCCCCTCGAGGGCTCTCTTCACCACCTCGTCCACGTCGGAGTATATATCCTTTATCCTCTCGTACATGCCGTAAACGTTACCCTCTCTGGGCAGAAGTAAAATCCTGTGCCCCTTCTCCTGTATCTCCCTGAGCTTTTCACCGATCTCTGGATCGCCGCCGAGGGATGTAGCATTGACGACAACAACCCCCTTCCCTTGAAGGTTCTTTACATCTTCCAGCTCTATCTCCTCGGGCTCGAACTTCTCATCCCTAACTCCCTTTCCTACCCTGTAAACCTTGCCCTTTGTGTAATAGGTGAGTACGGTGGCCGTTGAGGTAATGTCTTCTCCCACGAAAACGTAAAAGTCAGCCTCTTTTATCTCCTCTATAGTTGGCGGTCTGTAGTCCCCGAGTGCTTCTGCGAGCTTGAAGAAGTTTGCCGTCTGTGGAGCAGTTACGTAGCTGCTTGTAGCCCTCGCTATACTTACAACGCTGTCTATTATCTCGTTGGGCAGAAAACCTGATAGGACAAAGGCGGTCTCCCTCTCGTGAACGCCGAGGATGGAGCTCAGCAGGTTCACCAGGTTTCCGACGCTCTCTTCCCTTCCGTGAGCGTAAGGCTTCAAGAGTCTGTCCACGTTCAAAGCGTCGTATCCGAAGAAGGCCTTGGCACAGATGTTGAGATCCTCGGTAGGCTTTGTTCTATAGACCTTCCTCTTCGAGCGCCAGTCTCCCACTCCGTACTCAATCTGTATCTCGCAACCCACAGGACAGAGGTTGCAACGGGTCGTATCCCTCTGTAGGAGCCAGCTCCTTGACCAGAACTTGAAGGGCTTAGATATTATGGCCCCAACGGGACATACATGAACGCATATCCCACACATCTCGCAGGTAGAGGTGTCCATGGGTCTGACGGTGGGAACTATGTTCGAGTCAAACCCCCTGCTCTCTACGTAAAGGGCGTGGGCACCCACTATCTCGTCGCATGCCCTGGTGCATCTGTAACAGACCACGCATCTGTTGGAGTAGTATTCAAGAAAGTCGCTCTCCCAGTCGTACTCCTCCCTCTCCTTCTCTAAAGCTGATATGGGGACCACCTGCCTCTGGGGTCCGTATATGGCTCCGAAGTTCTGAAGGTCGCACTCCCCCGCCTTATCACATATAGGGCAGTCGAGGGGGTGTCTCGTCATCAGAGCCTGGAGGAGGTACTTCTGGTTTTCCTTCACCTGCTCGCTGGTATGGTGGGTTCTTATGATCATTCCGTCCTGGACCGGTGTGTTGCAGGATATGACGAGCCTGTTTATGTTCTCCCAATAAACCACACACATCCTGCACGCGCCCGCTATCGAGAGCCTAGGGTGGTAGCAGAAGTAGGGTATATCTATACCGTTCTCAAGGGCTGCCTGAAGGACGGTTTTGCCTTTCTCAACCTCGTACTCCTTGTCGTCTATAACTATCTTCACCTTCTCAGCCATGCCAAGCCTCCGAGTGAATATGATACTGAAAAATTTTGTTTGCGTTTCTTCAACCTAAATGCCAGAGGTCATATATTTATACCCATGAAGAGAAAACCGGCTGTGGCAGGAACCTTCTACCCTGCGGAAGTAGAGAAGCTTAACAAGCTCGTTGATCTCCTCTGCGGTGAGGAACCGGGCCAAAAGATAAACGCGAAGGCTATACTCGTCCCCCATGCGGGACTTATATACTCCGGAAAGACCGCTTGCGCGGTTTACAAGAGGGTTCAAATCCCGGAGAGGATAGTTCTACTTGGACCCAATCACACGGGAATGGGAACCGAGATATCCGTTTACCCCGGTGAGGCGTGGGAGTCCCCCTATGGAGAGGTTGAGATAGATGAAGAACTGAGAGATAAGGTTCTCAAGTATCCCCACGCAAGCCCCGACGAGAGTGCACACATCTACGAGCACTCCCTTGAAGTTCAGCTTCCCTTCCTCTTCAGATACGCGGAGCGTCCTTTCAGGATACTTCCCATAATCCTGGGATTCCTCGACTACGATAGGGCAAGAGACTTTGGAAGATTTCTAGGGAGTCTCCTTCAGGGTCTCGATGCTCTTATAGTCATAAGCTCGGACATGTCCCACTACATACCTGCAGACGAGGCGAGGAGAAAGGACGAGATACTCATATCCGCCATGGAGAGGCTCCAGACAGACGAGCTCTATCTCAAGCGCGTTCAGTACAACATAACGATGTGCGGTTTTATCCCTGCGGTTGTCGGGATCGAAGCGGCAAAGGTCCTAGGTGCTAGGCAGGGAGTCCTGATAGACTATACCCACTCCGGGGAGGTTACCGGGGACTACGACAGGGTGGTTGCCTACGCAGGTATGGTGTTTGTTTAGGGTTTCTACATACCCTTGTCAATCTTTCAGGAGAGCTTAATATATACTCCCTGCAATGATAGATACCCATTGTCACTTGGACCTTTTGAAGAAGGAAGACTTTGAGGATACTGT
>WFPN01000014.1 GCA_015487535.1 Aquificaceae bacterium | reverse complement strand
GGTTATGCCTATGCCCTCACCCTCCTTCACTTGGAAATCCACGTGAGGTGCTCTCAGCTCGGTTCTCTCCAGCGTCTTTTTAGCCTCTCCAAGGGCGTAGATGACCTCGACCATTCTGGCCAGAATGCTCTTGAAGGGATTGGTGCTCGGCAGATGATCCTTTACCTTCTCCCTGATCTCTTCTGGCAGTTTCTCAAAGTTGTTGCTCACCCTAGCGAGAGCCCCGACCTCGTAGCTTCTCCCGTCCTTTAACCTCGAGTAAAGGGCTGTAGAATGTGGAAGCTGGTACTCCTCGAACCATCCTTCATACTCTTCCTTATCGATCTCGGTCCCGTCCGAGCAAACTATCCTCCCCTCCATTATCGTATACTCATCAACTGCTCCCAGGGACACGAGGGGTCTGTCCTTATCAACCTGAGGATAGGGAAGGGACAAGAGCTCGTCCAGTACGTCCCAGGCTAGGCTGTAAGCCTCCTCTATATCCTCCATTACCCCCTCCAACGCCCTTTCGGACGGTAGCCTGTAAAAACCTCCCACCCGCACGTTTACAGGATGTATAGATCTACCTCCGATAGTTTCTATTATCGAGTTTCCGACCTTTCTTATCTTAAGACCGGCCTCTATGAAATCCTTCCTCATTCTGGCGAGATCTAAGAAGCTCTCCTTGTCGAAGAAGTCCGGCAGATGAAGGAAGAATATGTGGGCCGCGTGGCTGGAGATCCACTCGCCGCAGTAGAGCGCCCTCCTCAGCTTCCTCAAGTGGGGAGGTACCTTTACATCAAAGATCTTCTCGAAGGCCTCTACCGCAGTTATCTGGTAGGCAACCGGGCATAGGCCGCATATCCTGGCCACTATATCTACGACCTGATCCGGCCTTTTTCCAACCAGGAGCCTCTCGAAGAACCTGGGCGGTTCGAATATCTCGAGTCTAACATCTCTCACCTCTTCCCCTTCGGTAAACACGAGGACACGTCCGAGGCCCTCAACCCTGGTGAGGGGATCTACCCTAACTTCCCCCAAGTTCTCCCTCCAGCAGACTCCTGAACTCCTCGGCGTAGGCGTTCTCGTTTTCAAACAGTCTCCGAACTTCCTCCTCACTCAGCCCCATGTTCCTGAACCAGCTGACGAGAGAGCTCACGTTGGGATCCTTGGACGGACCGAAACACCCGTAGCACCCCCTCTTCACGGACGGACACAGAGCCCCACACCCCGCCCTCACCACAGGACCCAGGCAGGGGATCCCGTAGGCGTCCATAACACAAACGTTCCCCCTGAGCTTACACTCCATACACAGAGGATAGCTCGGTATCTCAGGTCTCTTGTTGTGAATAAGGGCCTTAACTAAGTTCTCGAGTATTAGAGGATTTATAGGACATCCGTAGATCTCGAAATCTACCTTCACGTGCTCCTTTACAGGTGTGGATCTGTCGAGAACCTTTATGAACTCCTTCTTAGGATACACGCTCGTAAATTCCTCGGGGCGGCCAAAGTTCCTCAGAGCCTGTATTCCCCCGGAGGTAGCACACGCTCCTATCGTCACGAGGATGTTCGACTTATCCCTTATCTCCTTAATGAACTCCTCTTCCCCTCTTGTTGATACGGATCCCTCCACGAAGGCGATATCGATAGGTTCGAGGGAGTTGTCCCGCTTCCCAAGGAGCCAGTACTTGAAATCCAGGTAGTCCCATAGCTGGGGCAGGTCGAACAGGGTTGCCTGGCATCCATCACAGGAGGAAAGCTTGAACACCCCAGCCCTCAGCTTCCCCATACCTACCACTAATATACTTCCACTGCCTCTCCAGTACCGGGAAATTGCGCTGAATTGTTAATATAATTGTGATTATGCTATCTATATACAATGTAATACAAATCATTTACAAATATGTATGATCTTTCTTTGTTAGCTAAAGGCAATAGAGAGGGTAAGTAATACGAAAAATGTGTTAGAATTTTCCGGTATGAAGGGGGTTATATCCTTTAGGCTTGAGGCCTCCCTTCTTGAGGAGCTCGACAGGGTATCTAAGGAGGAGGGTAAGACCAGAACAGGAGTAATAAAGGAGGCTATAAGATACTATCTCCAGCATGTTCATCGTAAGAATAGTTCGGAAGGTTTCGTTCCCTTTTTAGAGTACAAGAAGGTAAACGAGGAGCTCAAGGAGGCCCTTAGAAGGATAAGTGAGCTGGAGGCGAAGCTGGCCGAACTTTCAAAGGAAAACGAGATGTTGAAGAAGAGAAGGAGATGGTTCTTTTAGGGTTTTCTCGCTACCAGAGTTGTTGTATTCGAAACCTCACAGTAGTAAATGATTTCAAAATCTCCAAACGCCTTTATGAGCTCGCCCTTACTCAGGAGGTACTCGGGGTTGAAGTTAGGGTTGATGGACAGGTGCTCCTCGTTATAGGTCTCGAATATGAGGACCCCCCCACTTTTTAGGGCTCTTCTTATCTTGGCGAATATTCTTCTATTTAGAAAGTAGAAGTTGATGATAAGGCTGTACTTGGAGAGGCCGAAGGAAAAGAGCTCCGCATCTACAGGTTTGAAATTGATCTTAAAGCCCTCCCGCCTCGCTTTGAGGCGTGCCTTCCTTATAGCCACATCGGATATATCGAAGGCGTCCACATCGAAGCCTTTCTTGGCTAGGTACAGGCTGGTCTCTCCCGTGCCGCAGGCTATATCTAAGGCTCTGCCCTTAGGGGCTAAGTGGTAGAAACGTGTCAAGGAAGTGTGGAGGACAGACTCCCTGCCCTCAGAGTACCTTTTGTTCCATCTGAGACGGTCTTCAATCACCTTTGAACTTGCAGGTTTCTGGGTCTATCGTCGAGTAGAGAGGAGGAACCTTCCCTTCCGGTGTTGTATCCTCGAAATCTCTCTCCACGCCGAGCTCCTCTATGCAGTTGACCAGGTCGTGGTAGAACTCGGCAACCTTGACGAGTCCTGTTTCCTTACCTACCTCGTTGAAGAGCCTTATCTTATCGGTAGCCTTTCCCTTACCCCTTTCTACAATTGCACCCGCGTGTCCAAAGGATACCCCTTCGAGACTCTCCTGGAACCTACCGGCAACGAAGGCTGCCACGGGCTTGTCCCACTTGCCCTCCTTGTAAAGTCTGAGGATGGTTTCTGCAGCCTGCTCCTCGTAGGTCCCACCAACCTCACCTTGAATTACTACACCTTTAACGTTGGGATCGTCCTTTATCTCTTCCAGAACGTCTGCGAAGGTAGTGCAGGAGATTATGTCTCCTCCCAGAGCGAGGGCCATGTAAACACCCCAGCCTCTCCTTTTGAACATCTCCGCCGTTGTTGTGGTAAGTCCCCCTGACTTGGAGAGAATTACGAGCCCGCCGTCTGCGTATGCTATGAATGGGTCCTTACCTCCTATAGCACCTATCCTTGCAGGTACCCTAGGAACTATACAGCCGAGAGATGTGGGACCAACTATGGTTACTCCCCTCTCTTTCGCGTAGTGGTAGAAGTAAACAGTGTCCCTTATGGGAACGTGCTCGGTGATTATGTATATAACCTTTATGCCGGCATCCACTAGCTCTATGACGGCGTCCTTTACCGAAGCTGGAGGAACGTATATGAGACCGGTATTGACGTCTCTTCCCTCGGGGGAACTAAGGGCCTCCTTTACAGTGTTGAACACCGGAACCCCGGCCACCTCTTGACCGCCCTTACCCGGTGTGACACCAACCTTGATTATCCCCGGATAGAGCGCCTCAGTCTCGGATACAACCTGGGAAGCCTCCCTTCCGGTTATACCTATGACTATCACCCTCGTCTTGTCGTTCAGGTATTTTGTGCCAACGTTCCAGTATCTTTCCATTACCTTTCCTCCTGAAAACTAAAACACTATTTTACGGGTTTTGTAGCCTGTAAATCAAGCGAGCTCCCAGAAGCAGGGAGAGGAAGATAAGATTTATCCAGAGCAGGAAGGCCACCACGGTACTGAGGGACCCATACAGCAGGCTTCCCTTAAAGACCTTGGCCAGGTACCAGGTGAACAGAGTCTGCAGAAGAAACATAATCACTGAAACGAGGGCAGCTGAGAGGAGTACGACTCCTAGATTTATCCTCCTCCTCAGGAAGCTCACGTATAGGAGAAAGATTATGAGTGTGCCCGGCAGTACGTACGAAAGGTCGGAAACGGCTGAGAGGGATCTGGGAAGGATAACCTTGAGGTAAACGCTGAGGAAGAAGGAAGCGGAGAGAACCAGAACGAAGGCGAGCATAAGCAGGGGCATCAGGAACCAGTAGAACAGCTCCCTCTTCCCCCCGAGCAGATCCTCCGATACGTAGGAAAAGGCCTTGCTCATGTTCCTTAGAAAGCCCACCGAGAAGACGTAAGACACACCCAGGGCCACGAACGACGTCTGGATACCTTTCTGCTGAACCTTGATTATCTCGTGGATCACCTTGGAGGTGTACTGGGGGAAGAACCTGTCCAGGATGAGTTCTACCCTCTCTATTTCGAAGAAGGGAAGGAGGCTCAGGATGTGAACGAGGACTATAGTTAGAGGAGCTATGGAGAGCATGAAGTGGTACGTAAGGGCACCGGAGTGATAGGTGTAGTTGTATCTGATAGAGTCCAGGAGACTCAGGAACAGAACTCTTAGAAAGTCCTTAAACTTCATCTATCGTGTACTCCACAGCCTCCCCGGAGAAGCTCTCGAAGACGAATCTGTTTCCTTTCCTCTCTAGGACGTAGTTGGGGAGCAGGGGAACCTTTCCCTTTCCCCCGGGGAGGTCCACCGCGTAGGTTGGTATTCCCATGCCCGATATCCTGCCCCTTAGGTACCTCATTATCTCAATACCCTTGTCCACGCTCGTTCTGAAGTGTATAGCCCCCTTTATTGGATCGCAGTGGAAGAGGTACTGGGGTTTTACCTTTATCCTTAAAAGAGATCTCATAAGCTCGAGCATGGTCTCAGGTTCGTCGTTCACCCCCTTTAACAGTACAGTCTGGTTGTTTACCGGGATGCCCCTTCTCAGGAGCCTATCCACCGCTTCGGCGGAGAGCTCCGTTACCTCCTTAGGATGGTTGAAGTGTGTGTTTATCCATACGGGAGAGTACTTTTCCAGTGTGTCCAGGAGACCTTCGTCGAAGAACCTCTGCGGTGCAAGGACGGGTAGCCGTGTTCCGAACCTTATTATCTCAACGTGTCTTATCTTCCTAAGCTCCCTTAGGATATACTCTATCCTGTCATTCCCGAGGCTCAGGGGCTCGCCTCCAGAGATGAGCACATCCCTTATCTCTTCGTGTTCTCTTATGTAAGAGATCATCCTGTCGATCTCTTCCTTTGTCCGTGCCCTCTCACCCTCGGAGAAGATCCTCTTCCTCATACAGTGCCTGCAGTAAACAGCGCAGAAAGTAGTTACGGTCATAAGCACCCTGTCCGGGTATCTGTGGGTCAGGCCGGGTATGTCCCCTTCCTCCCTAAGGGCGTCGGGCTCACCCTCCCTTTGAACCTTCTCGTCCACCTCCACAACCCTGGGAATGGCCTGGAGCCTGATCGGATCCTCGGGGTCTTCAGGATCCATCAGGGAGAGGTAGTAGGGGGTTATGGCCATGGGGTACAGGCCTTGAGTTCTCCTAATGCCTTCTATCTCTTCAGGAAGGAGTTTTACGTACCTTTGGAGCTCTTCAAGTGTTTTTATCCTGTTCCTTATTTGCCAGTTGTAGTCGTTCCATAGATCTTTGGGGACTTTTAAGAGTTCCATGGGGAAAATTTTAAATAAAAAGGGAGGGGGTGGTTTTAACCGACCCCCGTGCTGCCGAAGCTCCCCTCCCGCTTCGTTTCTAAAAATAAAACACTGTTTTAAACAATTTATATCACCTTTTCAGAAAGCTGTGCTGATATAGATCATAAAACTCTGGGGCCGGCTGGATTCTTATCCGAAGGCCTATAATATAAGGGATGGAGATACAACTTCTAATAGTCCTGATAATAGCCTTCGTAATCCTAGGTCCGGAGAGGATGATGGACCTTGCCGTGAAGCTCGGTGAGATGATGAGGAAGGTGAGGGAGACCTGGGACGAGATCAGGATGCAGGCTTACATGGAGGAGATAAACAGGAAAGTGCTGGAGGAGGAGGGTAAGGAGCTCGATGAGAGGACCGAGGACGAAACGGAGGTAGATGAACCTCTGCCCGATGTCGAGTACGAAGATTATAATGAGGATTACTTCGAAACGGAGGAAACTGCGAAGGATGAGCACGGAGAACAACCAACTCCCCACGATGCCCCTGACGGAACACCTGAGGGAACTGAGAACAAGACTAATTAGATCTATAATCGCCTTTCTGCTTGCCGCGGGTGTTTCCTTCTACTTCGCCAGGCAGGTCTTCGAGATTCTAAAGTACCCCGTGGTCAAATCCTACCCCGAGGTTGAGCTCATAACCCTATCACCCACCGAGCCCCTCTTTATACTCATAAAGATAGCCCTTACCGTCGGACTAATCCTCGCCTCCCCAGTGATACTCTTCGAGCTCTGGAGGTTCGTGGAACCTGCCCTGTATCCTAACGAGAAGAAGCTGTTCTTGCCCCTTCTGCTATCCTCGGTCTTCCTGTTCGTGCTGGGAGGGTTCTTTGGGTACTTCGTCGTCCTTCCCATGGCCTTGAAGTTCCTTCTTGGGCTTGGCTTCTCTCAGCTCGCCGCAACGCCGTATCTCTCTGTCAATCTCTACATATCCTTCGTCCTTAAGATGCTGATAGCCTTCGGTATAGCCTTCGAGATGCCCATATTCCTCTACATGCTCCAGAGGGCAGGCGTGGTTACGGAGGAGCAGCTCAAGAAGTTCAGAAGGTACTTCATAGTTGTCGCCTTCCTCGTGGGTGCACTCATAGCCCCGGACGTGGCAACCCAGGTTCTAATGGCCATACCGCTACTCGTACTATACGAAATTTCCATACTCTTGGGTAAGATGGCACGGAGGGGAAGGGAGAAATCGATCAGGAAGGTGGAGGAATGAGATACAAGGACTTTGAAGGACACAGGCTCTCGGAGATAGGCATAGGAACGTACCTGGGAGAGCTCGACGATGAGACCGACAGGAGATACTTCGAGACGATAAAGCTAGGCGTGGAGAGCGGAATAAACGTTGTAGATACGGCTATAAACTACAGGTACATGAAGAGCGAGAGGGTGGTTGGCAGGGTAGCGGAGGAGGTTGGAAGGGACAGGCTCTTTATATCTACGAAGGGAGGCTACGTACCCTTCGATGCGGATGCGGGGGAGGACCCGAAGGTGTTCTTCGAGGAGAACTTCTTAAAAACTGGCCTGATAGATCCGAACGAGATGACCCCGCAGGGCCATTACCTGGGGGGCGGGTTTATAGAGTGGTGCTTCGAGAAGAGTTTGGACAACAT
>WFPN01000013.1 GCA_015487535.1 Aquificaceae bacterium | reverse complement strand
TACGTGGACGAGTCTCAGGGGGGAGACATACCCCAGAGGATAAGGACCATGAGGAGGCAGATAGCCCAGGAGTTCGGCGTGATAGTCCCCCTCGTTCACATAAGGGACAACCTAAAGCTACAGCCCAACCAGTACAGGATCCTTATAAAAGGTATAGAGGCTGACTCCTACGAGATAATGCCCGGCTACTACCTGGCGGTGGATCTCGGAACAACGAGAGGGAAGATAGAGGGAATAGAGACTAAAGAACCCGCCTTCGGCATGAAGGCCTACTGGATAACCGAGGACAAGAGGGACGAGGCCCAGAAGAAGGGATACATGGTGGTAGACATAAGCACGGCCATAATCACCCACCTCTCCGAAGTCATAAAGAGGAACCTCCATGAGCTACTCGGAAGGAACGAGGTCATAGAACTGATAGACAGGCTCGCCAAGAAGTACCCAAAGGTGGTCCAGGACATAGTTCCCGAACAGGTTCCTATATCTGTGGTTCACAGGGTACTCCAGAACCTCCTCAGGGAGGGTATCCCGGTGAACGACCTTCTGACGATCCTCGAAACCCTCGCCGACTACATAGAACAGACGAGGGACCCCGACATACTGACCGAGTACGTCAGGCAGAACCTCTCCAAGAGGATAACGAGGATGTACCTCACAAACGGCACACTCTACGCCATAGCACTGTCTCCGAAGGTGGAAGCCAAGCTCGTACATCTTATAAACGAAAACAGGGAGGACGAGTTCATAGACATAGTCCTCAACAAGCTCTATCCGAAGATCTCAAGGGAGATAGAGAAGTTCGTTCAATTCCAGGCCCAGCCCGTTCTACTCACCTCGGCGAACCTTAGGAGGTATGTGAGGAAAGCCTTGGAGCCCTACCTTCCCCAGCTTGCGGTTCTGTCCTATAATGAACTTGAAAAGCAGGTTAACATGAAAATATTAGGACTTATAGATGAAGACTGAAAAGATAATAGTCAGCTCTCTGCAGGAGGCTGTGGAGGAGTTAAAGAGAAACTACGGAGATAACGCGGTCGTCCTATCTTCTAGGATAGTAAAGAGGAAAAGATGGTCCTTCCTGCCATTTTTAAAGACAACCCTACTGGAGGTAACAGTTGGGATACCCGAGGACGAGGGGGAGTTTCAGAAAGAGCTTGAAGAGAAGGCAAAAGTTTACCAGGAACTTGAGAGGCTAAAGAGCACGCTAAACGAGGTTATAAAGAGTGTCAAGTTCCAGGAGGAGGAGAAGGAGGTATCCAAGTCCAAGGAGGCTGAGGACCTTTCCCTCAGGGCCGGGAGAGTCCTCTCGAGGATGGTCTATAGGGGAGTTAGAAGGGAGATAGCCAGGAAGCTTATAGAGGAGGCCTGCGGCTACGATATAGAACTTGGAAAGCTCGACTTCAAGGATGAGATCCACGAGTCCCTTACGGAGAGCTTCAAGAAGAACATACTCATAGAGGGTGAGAGGATCTTCGAGGAGACGCCGAGGATCATCGTTCTGATGGGTCCGACCGGCGTGGGTAAGACCACGACTATAGCCAAGCTCTCCTACCTCTTCAAGAGGGCCGGCAAGCGGCCGGGAGTTATAACTCTTGACAGCTACAGGGTGGGAGCAGTTGAGCAGCTTAAGGCCTTCATAAACATAATGGAACTACCCTTCAGGGTAGCGGACACACCCGAGGAGTTTCTCAAGAGCGTGGAGGATATGGAAAACAGGGACGTTATATTCGTTGACACCGCCGGGAGAAGCCAGCACGATAAACTCAGGCTCAACGAGCTAAAACTGTTCCTGGAGAGCATCGACACCCACATATACCTTACCCTCAGCGCCAACCTCTCCGAGCTGGTAATGTACGAAGTGATAATGCAGTTCGGTATATTCCCGATAAGGGGTCTCATATTCTCCAAGCTCGACGAGACGTCGTATCCGGGGAACGTTATAAACGTGGCTTACAGGACGAAGCTCCCCATACTCTGCTTTACCACCGGACAGACCGTCCCAGATGACATCGTCATGGCAAACTACGATTTTCTCACGAGGCTTATCTTAGAGGAGAGGCATGAGCTTGAATCAGCAGGCAACCCACCTGAAGCGTAGGGAAGGTGCCGAGGGAGGCACCAAGTACATCGCCGTTGCCAGTGGCAAGGGAGGAGTGGGCAAGACTATACTCTCACTCAGCATCGGCAAGGGCCTCTCGGAAACCGGCAAGAAGGTCCTCATAATAGATGCAGATCTTGGCCTGAGCAACGTTCACCTCATGCTAGGACTCACACCCCAGAAGAACCTCGCCCACTTCTTCTTCGGCGAGGCCACCTTCGATGAGATAACCGTCAGGATAGACGAGAGGTTCGCCTTCATATCGAGTGGAAACGGGATATACGAGCTTGCCAAGCTCCCCAAGGATCAGATAATCAGCCTCGTGAGGAGGCTTCAGGAGCTTGCCGAGGAGAACTACGATTATGTCATATTCGACACCCCTCCCGGTATCCACGACGACACGGTGGCCGTCGTTTCCTCGGCAGATTTCCCCGTGATAATAACCACACCCGAACCCACGGCTGTGGCGGACGCCTACGCCCTGATAAAGATAATAAACAGGGAGAACGACGTTAAGGACTTCTTCCTCGTGGTAAACAAGGTCGAAAGCGACAGGGAGGGGAAGAAGGTTTACGAGAGCATAAGGCTCCTCACGGAGAGATACACCAGCGCCCAGCTGAGCCACGTTGGGAACATAAGGTACAGGAAAACGCTTATAAGGAAGATAATAGAGCAGGACCCATTCGAGAGGGGCTTTATGGACGACGTGTATAATATTCTCTCCAACATGAACTTGGAGGTGGCTCCCAGGAGGAGAAGCTTCTGGGAGGGCATAATGTCAAGGCTGCTTGGAAGATGAAAAACCCTTACGACGTAAAGGATAGAGAGAGAGAAGAGCTTATACTCAAGTACCTTCCCCTCGTCAAGAGCATAGCCTTCACCCTAAAGAGACATCTTCCACCAACCATAGACGTGAGGGATCTGATAGGACACGGAATAATAGGCCTTATAAAGGCCCTCGAGAAGCTCGATACTCAGAGGAACCCTGAGAGCTATCTGAAGATAAGGATAAGGGGAGCTATGTACGACTACCTCAGGAGCCTGGACTTCGGGAGCAGGAGGATAAGGGAGAAGGAGAGGAGGATAAGGGAGGCTCTGAAGGAGCTCACCGAAGAGCTCGGGAGGGAGCCCACCGACGAGGAGATAGCCCAGAAGCTCGGTGAGAGGGTAGAGGACCTCCAGCATGACCTCAGCAAGATATCCTTTTCATACATACTCAACCTCGACGACATATTCACCGAGGAGAGGAGAAGCTACGAGGAGGTTATAAGCTCCAAGAAGGTGGACGTGGAGGAGGAGATAGTTCAGAAGGATCTTTCCGAGAAGCTCAAGGAGGCGATAGAGAAGCTCGACGAGAGGGAAAAGCTAGTTATCCAGCTTATCTTCTACGAAGAGCTTCCCCTCAAGGAGATAGCTGGTATCCTCGGCTGCTCCATATCCAGGGTTTCCCAGATAAAGGGAGAGGCGATAGAGAAGCTGAGAAAGTTCATGAAAGATTTTTAGACTTTATCCACTCCTCGAAGCTCTTCCCTTTCCTTATGCTCTCAACCATATCCTCTTCAATGGGCGTCAGGTCCTTAGGTATAAGGTCCTGTCTCTTCTTTAGGGTGTTCTCTATCCTGTGCCAGAGCTTCCAGAGCTCTATGAGCCTGTGGTTTCCAGAAAGTAAAACTTCTGGAACCTTCAAACCCCTGAACTCTCTTGGCCTTGTATAGACCGGGTAGCCGAGCCATCTACCCCTGTAAGAGTCCTCCTCTATGCTCTGAGGTTCGCTGAGAACTCCCGGGATGAGCCTGCTGACCGTATCTATGAGTGTGAGGGCCACGATCTCACCTCCGCTCAGTATCAGATCGCCTATCGAGACCTCCTCGTCCACCAAGCTCTTCACCCTCTCGTCCACACCCTCGTACCTGCCACATATTATCATTATCTTTTCCTTCTGAAGTAGCTCCTCAACGTAGCTCTGATCTATTCTCCTTCCCCAGGGCTCGGTTATCAGAACGTAAGGCCTCCCGTACCTTTTCACCACGCTCTCATAGGCTTCGAAGATCGGCTCGGGTTTTAAGACCATTCCAGGGAGGCCACCGAACGGAACGTCGTCCACCTGCCCCTTGGGAGCAAACCCCCTCAGATCCACAGCCTCCACCTTTACCTTTCCCTTCTTTACAGCCTGCCTGACTATACCGTAATCGCAGTAGCACTCGATTATTCGAGGGAATATGGTGAGAACGAAAAAGTGAACCATCAGCCCTTCAGGAAGTTCCTCACCAGCTCCTCCGCCCTCCTCTGACTGAACCTGTAGTAGGTCTCGATCGTAGTCTTCACGTTAGAGTGTCCGGCGAACTCCTTGACCACCTCGACCGGAAAACCGCTGTTCACCAGGTTCGTTATGTAGGTGTGCCTGAAGCTGTGAACACTGAAGGGAATACCAAGCCTCTTGGAGAGTCTATCCGTGTAAACCTGGAGCACCCCCCTCTTTACAGAGAAGTTCTCCTCGTAGTTCTCGAGCCATCTGAGCATCCTGTCGGTGATCCTGTAAGTTTCATCCCTGTCGGGAGCGATGACCGGTGCCAGCCTGCCCTTGTTTCTCTTGGTCATGTGAGGCTCTAGCTTTATCCACAGGATCCCGCTCTTGTCCAGGTAGAAGTTCCTCCTCCCGAGGCTCTCGAACTCTCCAAGCCTTATACCGCTGTACAGGAAGAGAGAATAGACCTTCTCGTACTTCTTACCCTTAACGGCTTCGAAGATCCTCTCCACTTCCTCTTTGGTAAGGGCTTTAGGATAAGTTGGGCTTTTCTTGGTGTTTAGCTCCTCCCTGATTTCCTCTATGGCCTGCTCTATCTCGGTGAACCTCTCCCTGTCTATGTACTCCCTCCTCAAAAGGAACTTGAAGAAGTGCTTGAGGGCTGAGAGGTTGGCAAGCATCGAGGTTGGTCCCAAGGGTGAAGTGTCCGCGTACCTGTATATCTGGGCAGAGGATAGGTTTAAGAGCTCGTCCTCGTTGTCTATAGAGGAGGCCTTGAGGAAGTTGCTGACGTGCCTAAGATAAGCCTCAGTGGTCCTTTCGCTCTTCGTTCTCGAGAGGTTTCTCTTCCAAAGCTCGAGAACCTCCATCACTTTAGATTATACTTGATGAAAGCGCGAGGTCTCTAGTAGGTAGAGTTATCTGAAGCTTTTCCTTTCCTGAAACTTTGCCCACAGAATGAAGCCGAGACCTGTGAGAGCGACGAGGCCACCGAGCACTAGATAATATGTGAGGAATTCGCTGTTCATCTTTTCCTGCTCTCCCTGATTAATATAAACAAGGGCTACACTAAGGAAGTGTTTACCGAGTTCTTCCAGCTCCTTCACACGAAAATTCTATTACGATGTTAGGTAGATTATGAAGGTCATTTCAATCGTCGGATACCACAACACCGGGAAGACCACCCTGGTAGAGAAACTTGTGGAAAAGCTAATTGAAAGGGGATACAGGGTAGGATATGTGAAGCACGACCCAAAGGGACACGGAGTTACGGACAGAGAAGGCTCGGACACGGATAGGATCTTCAGGATAGCCGAAAGGGTCGTATTGGCGTCCCCTGGCAAGGTAACCCTTTGGGCTCGGTTCGAGGACGATCCCTTAAAGATAGCGGGGGAGTTCTTTCGAGGCTTTGACATCCTCATACTGGAGGGCTACAAATCCCTCAAGGGAATACCCAAGGTGGCCATCGGGGACGTTGATGCCGAGAATGTGATCTTGAGGATTGAAGACGATTACGAGGTAGGGGATATTATAGAATTACTGGAGAGGATGGAGGACAACCTATGAGGATGAGATGCTTGGAACATAGAGAGCTGTGTCCCTTCTGTCATCGGATAGCCCTGAAGGTTTGCGAGTACACCGAACCCTATCCCAGGGTGGAAGCCACTTGCGAGTGCTGTGGATACAGATCCTACGATATCCCCATGAAGCTGGACAGGGAGACCTTCTTCAAAATCCTGGACAAGCTCTCGAGGAAAGAGATAGGTGAGATATGCGTGGACGACAACTGTGGCTCTAGAGACATAATAAAGCTCCTCCACGAGGGCAGATACACCGAGTACAGATGCCTAGAGTGCGGTGCAGAGTGGAACAGCGATGAGATCCTCAAGGCGATAAAGAGGGTCAAGTCCGTCCAGAACTACGTAACCAATGGAACCAGCCTTATAGACGTTCTCAAGGCCGAGGAGGGAGAGTGTCCTCTCTGCGGATGGGATATAGGGCATCTTCACGAGGGCTACGCCGTGGAGATAATGTGTCCCGTGTGTGGATACCATAACGAGTTCAGGGAGGAGTTTCCCGAAAAAGAACCTCCTCCGGAGGTCTGTGCCCAGTTCGAGAAGCCCGAGGAGACTGGATGAAGCTCCCTTTCCATGAGCTACACAGGTTCATAAACTGGAAAGAGAAGTTTTTAAGGGACTACGAGAAGATAGAAAAGAGCGACCTCGACCTGATAAAGGAGGAGATAAAGGATCTCTGGGACGAAGAGCCGGACGAAAGGCTCCTCAAGGCCATAAGGTCGATGTACGTGGGCGGTATGGAGAGGAGGGTCGAGGACGAGGAGATAAGGAGATGGACGAACTGGGCGGCCGTGAAGACCTACAAGACCTTTAACAGGTTCCCCATACTTTCCGATATAGAGCTTGCCTTCGTCTTTTATGCAATAGGTAAGCTCTTCGTTCCCCTCCTTCTCCACGAGAGGGGGGTTAAGTCTGAGGCTTTCAAGAGGCTCCCTAGGGAGGAACAGGAGGAAGCTGTCTTCGAGGAGCTCGACACCATCTGGGAAACACAGCTCACACTGATACTTCAAGCCTTGGAGTTCTTAGATCTGAAGTCTATAACGAAGTGAGCCCCTTTCTCGGAGGGCAAGGCCCTTATCTCCCAGCCATGATCCTCCACTATTTTCTTAACCACGGCCATCCCGAGACCCATACCCTTAGGGTTGCTGGAGTAATAGGGTATGAATACGTTCTCGATCTCCTCCTCCCTGAGGCCCCTGCCATCGTCCCGGTAATCTAACCTGTCGTCTCCCACACTTATCTTTATCTCTTTTGCCCCCCACTCTATGCTGTTGTTCACTAGGTTATAAAACAACTCCTTCAGTAGGGCGTAATCTCCTTTAACGACCTTGTCCCCCTCAAGATCTATCCTTACGCCCGCTGAGGAGTAGAGCTTCTTCAGCTCCTCAACAAGCTGTGAGATCCTTATATCCGTAAGGTTCAACTCCTTCCTCGGCGAGAGATGCTTGAACTGGTTCACGAGATCGCTTATCCTGTCTATCTCCTTAAGGATTATCCTCACTATCTCCCTAAATTTCTCAGGATCTATCCTGCCATCCTCCGTGTACCTTGCAAGCCTCTCGAGGTTGAGCCTTATCGGGGTTAGGGGGTTCTTTATCTCGTGGGCTATCCTCTTGACCGCCTCCTGCCAGGTTTTGAACCTCTCGGCGAGGACTATGGAGCTTACGTCCTCCACTATGTATATGTCCCCCTCTCCCCCTCTGACCTTCTCAAGTTTGTAGTTTCCGTTATGTTCCACTATTCTCTCTACCTCTTCCGGGTCCTTTCCCTCCCCGAACATCTCCACGAACGTTCTGTTCGCCTTCCTCTCCGAGGACCCCACGTACAGAACGCCAACGGGGAGAGCGTCGAGCAGCTTCTCAAGGGTGTCCCTCTCCCGCTGCAGCTTATCGTAGATATCCTTCAGGTTCTCCTTCATCCTCTTGAAAGACCTGGAGAGCTCCTCTATCTCGTCCCCGGTCCTCTCCACTTCTACCTCTATGTCCAGGTTCCCCCTCGCTATCCTCATAGCTTTGTCTGAGAGCTTCTCTATCGGCTCGCTTATGTGTCTGGCCACCAGCATCCCGAGCCACACGGTCGCCAGAAGGGTTATCAGCGCTATGAAGACTATGAAGAAGACGAACACTCCCGTTATTATGTCCCTCGTCTTTACGAAGGCCCTCACATCCAGGGCGAGCTCCCCGAACTCGGATATATCCCTTATGAGCCTGAGATCCTTGCTCAGAACTACCTTGTAATGCTCCCCATCTACGTTGAGGCATAGGGTGTAGCTGAACTCTCCCTCCGAGACCTCGAAATCGCAGTCCGGAACCCTGACGATACTTTCCACCTCCTTAAGCCTGTTCACCTCATCGAAGAGCCCTGCCCGGAGAAGAGCCTCCAGTATATTCCTGTAGTTCTCTACCTTTGAGAGCTCGGAGCTGTAGAGGTTTCTATATACCCTCTCGGCGGAGCTGGAGAGGGCGTGGGTCTTGGAGCTTATGTAGGTTTTGGTGGATTGGAGGACCACAACTATGGAGACGACGTTCAGTAGGAGAAGGGGCAGGAACAGGTAAAGGAAGAGTATGTTGGCCAGCTTCCTCCTCAGTATGTTCTTTCTCTTTCCGAGATAGACCTTTATAAGCTTTCTGAGGATTATCGCCGTTACGATTATCAGGGCTATCAGATCTATGTTTATGGCTAGGAGCAGTACGTAGTAGTTGGCGTAGGGCAGGTTTCTGAGGTTGTTTATAAAGGCGATATTTATGCCTACTATGGCGATGATTAAGAGAGCTATTATCAGAAGCTTACGTTTCACTTTCTCCTTTTATCCTGTGGTGTTTTACCATCTCTCCCTCGGCCCAGTATATGGCCATCTCCGCTATGTTCTCGGCGTGGTCTGCTATCCTCTCGAAGTGCCTCGCTACGAAGGACAGGTGTATCACCCTCTTTATGTTCCTCGGGTCCTCCATAACGTAGGTTATCAGCTCCCTCTCTAGCTGATGGTACAGCTCGTCTATCATGTCGTCTTTTTCGATAATCTTCTTTGCAAGGAGGGTGTCCCTCTGGAGGAAGCAGATCACGCTGTCGTTTACCATCTCTTTGACAGCTTCGGCCATGAGGGTCAGGTTCACGTAGGGCTTTAGGGGAGGTTCCTGAGCGAGGAATATGGATCTCTCTGCGATGTTCTCCGCCTCGTCTCCCATCCTCTCTAGATCTGAGACCATCTTGTATATACCCATCACAAGCCTCAGGTCCGATGCCTCCGGCTGATATAGGGCGAGCATCCTTATGCACCTTCTCTCTATCTCCACTTCGAGGGCGTCTATCTCGTCGTCCCCCTTTATGATCTCCTCCGCAAGCTCCACATTCTGCTCGTTCAGGGACCTTATAGCTTTGTCTATAGCCTCCTGGACAAGCTTGGCCATCTTGACAACAAGCTCTTTAGTTTCCTCGAGTTCATCGAAAAACTTCATGAGGAATAATTTAACCGCCTAAGGACTCCCTGTAAATATCGAATCCGCTACTCGTCCCTATCCTGTCGACCCCGGCCTCTATCATAGCTAGGGCTGTTTTTAGGTCCCTTATCCCTCCCGCCGCTTTGACCTTTATCCTTCCCTTTCCGGCCTCCTTCAGGAGCTTAACGTCTTCAAGGGTAGCTCCCTTAGGGCCGAAACCAGTTGAGGTCTTCACAAAATGGGCCCCTGCCTCAATGCAGATCTCAATGGCCCTTTTCTTCTCCTCGTCCGTAAGGTAGCAGGTCTCTATTATCACCTTAACGACGGCCCCCGTCTCCCTCACCACAGACTTTATCTCCTCCTCCACGTAGCCGAACTTCCCGCTCTTGAAGGCGGAGATGTTCATGACCATGTCTATCTCCTTTGCCCCCTCCTCCACGGCCCTGAGGGCCTCATGCACTTTAACCTCTTTAGTGCTCAGCCCGAGAGGGAAACCTACAACTGAGCAGACCACCATCTCGTCCCCCGCTATCTCCCTGGCCAGCTTAACGTGGCATGGATTGACACACACGGCGTAGAAGCCTATATCCCTCGATTTCTTTACAAACTCTGCCACCTCTTTTTCTGAGCGGTCCGGCTTAAGTATGGAGTTGTCTATGAAGCTCCTTACGTCCATCCTCTCAGCCTCCTCAGAGCCTTCAGAGCTACCTCAGCGGCGAGCCTTACGCTCTCCTGATAGCCCCCTAGAAATTCGTCTTTCGGCCTGTTAGCTATTACGGGACATACAGCTCCTGCCTTGTGTCCGAGGGGGAACATGAAGTGCAGCAGAAAGCTAGCCTCCATCTCCATGTTCTCGGCTTTGAGATCCCCAAGGGAGAGCTTTGAAATGTGAAGATCGAGATCCGGCAGTGTGGGAGGGATTCTTGAGACGGATCTCCCTTGGTTGGCGAAGAAGCCGGAGTTCGAGACGGTTATGCCCCTCACGTGGGGAGCTTTCAACTCCCTGGCGGACTCCTCGAGGGCTCTAACAACATCAGGATGAGCTTTAGAAACGTACGGGAAGATCTTTCCTCTGAACCTGGAGTTTTTGTCGATAAGACCTTCTATCAGCTCTTTCACCTTCCTCTCGAGAATCTCGCAGTTCTCGTCCGGGTATGGGGCATCGTAAAAGAGGCCAGTGTTGTCGAGCCCAACCGCGTACTCGGTTATCACGAGGGTCCCGAGGTCTCTCTCTTCCTGAAGACCCCCGGATGTCCCAACTCTGATGATGTTTATCGTAGGGATTTCCCCCTTTCTCTCCATCGTCTCGAAGTCTATCTCGTGGAGGGCAACGATCTCGTTGATAACTATCTCAAGGGAGGGTGTTCCCATACCAGAGGTGGTTACGGAGATCCTCTGCCCCCACTCCGTGTACCCGGTGACTGTCCTCAGTCCTCTGTGTTCCACTCTCAGCTCTATGTCTCTCAGGAACTCGTCCGCTATGAAGTCAACCCTCTCCGGATCCCCCACGATTATGATGTCCGCCGAAAGATCCCTCGGGGATAGGTTGAGGTGATAGACCTTCCCGGCTACCAGGGGCAAGTCTGGTGGATGGAAAGGTTGCTCTCTCATATCACAATTCCATTACTTATATTATTCTCTATGGTAAGAGGGATCGTGACCTATCCTGCGGATGTGCTTACAAAGCCTACAGATAGAGTGGATGTAGTGGATGGTGAGATAGAAAGGCTCATAAAGGACATGTTCGACACGATGTACCACGCCGAGGGTGTGGGCTTGGCAGCTAACCAGATAGGCGTCCCTCTGAGCGTTATGGTTATAGACACCACCCCCAAGGAAGACGCTCCCGATCTTAAGCTCGTCCTCATAAATCCGGAGATCGTCAGCTCCGAGGGGAAGATAAAGTACAAGGAGGGCTGTCTCTCCTTCCCGGGCCTGAGCGTTGAGGTGGAGAGGGCGAGGAAGGTAAAGGTTAAAGCCCTGAACGAGCACGGGGAGCCTATAGAGATAGAACTCGAGGACTTCCCGGCGATCGTATTCCAGCACGAGCTCGACCACCTTCAGGGTATAACCTTCATAGATAGGCTCAAGGGATGGAGGAGGAGGATAGCCCTTGAGAAGTACAGGAAACTCCAGAAGGAAGCCCAGAGGGTATGAGTGTGAAGACGGAAACGAGGCCCTACCTATCCCTTAAAGACTACTTTCTGGGCAGGTACGGAAAGAGGGTTCAGAAGATAACGGTTGCCCTGCCTTTCACCTGCCCGAACAGGGACGGGAGCAAGGCCTGGGGTGGATGCACCTTCTGCTCAGAAGGCTCCAAGCCCTCCATGCTCGATCCTGGTGTGCCTCTAGAGATCCAGATAGCGGAGGGTATGGAAAGGGCAAAGAGAAAGTACGGTGAGGATATCCTCTTCTTCGTATATTACCAGTCCTACACGAACACCTACGCGGACCTTGAGACCTTGAAGCGGGTTTACGATACAGCCTTAAAGTTCAAAGGGGTGGTGGGCATAGACGTGGGAACCCGGCCGGACTG
>WFPN01000012.1 GCA_015487535.1 Aquificaceae bacterium | reverse complement strand
TACTGGCCGAAGAGAACACGAGGCTTGCCGCACTTCGGAGGGACGTCTTTCTCAGGATAATCAAGGAAAACCCGGATATAGCACTCAACGTGATAAAGGCCCTTGTTGCCAGGCTCAGGAGAACGGACGATATGGTTGAGGCCCTCGCCTTTAGAAACGTGGAGAGTAGGATAGTGAAGTTCCTCGTGGAGACCGGAAGGGAAAAGGGCTTGAAGGAGGAAGGCAGGTACAAGGTGAGGAAGATGACCCACAGAGAGCTCGCTTCGAGGGTGGGTTCTTCGAGGGAGGCGGTCACAAAGGCTCTAAAAACTCTGATCTTCAAGAAGGTCATAGAGGACAGGGGGAACTTCTGGCTAATCTCTCCGGATGCCGAGGACCTTATGGACCCTTAACCGAGCTTTTCGAGAACTCTACCTATCCTGCTTATCACCCGCTCCTTGGGTAGCGTGGATAGGAGAACGTCTATCCCCACCCCCTCGAGCTGACCTGTGAGGGCTATCCTCAGGGAATGCCATATCTCCTTGGGTTTCACCCCAAGCTCCTTCTGGATCTCCTTGGCAAGTTTCTTAACGTCCTCCGGCGTTTCTAAGTCTCTGTCCTTCAACTTCTCGGCAAAGGCACTCAGAACCTCGTAGCTCCTCATATCCTCGAGCCTGGACCAGAGGTCTGGCTCTATTTCGATCTCATCCACGAAGAAGGGCCTTAGTTTTTCCACAGCCTCGGTGAAGGTATCGTAGGCGTCCCTGGTCCTCTCTAAAACCTTCTTAACGTACTCCTCGTCGCTCACGTCGTAGCCTGCCGACTCAAGGAAGGGTAGGATAGCCTCGTAGAGCCTCTCCAAGCTCACCACATCCCTTATGTAAACCCCGTTCATCCACCTGAGCTTTTCCCTGTTGAAGACCGCCGGGGCCGAGTTCACATCCTTGAGATCGAAGAGCTCTATTAGCTCCTCCTTTGAGAATATCTCCCTATCCGATCCCGGGGGAGACCATCCCAGAAGACATAGGTAGTTGAAGAGCGCTTCCGGCAGGAACCCTTCCTCCCTGTAGTTCATCACCGAAACGGCCCCATGTCTTTTTGAGAGCTTGCTCCTGTCTTCGCCGAGGATAACTGGAAGATGAGCGAACTTCGGGACCTCGAAGCCGAGAGCCCTGTATATGAGTATCTGCTTCGGTGTATTGGGTATGTGGTCTTCACCCCTCACCACATGGGTTATACCCATAAGGGCATCGTCCACCACAACGACGAAGTTGTAGGTAGGGCTCCCATCACTTCTCACTATCACGAAGTCTCCGAAGTCGTCCGCATTTATCGATATGTGACCCTTCACCAGATCCTCGAAGACGATCTCCTCCCCATCTGGAACCCTGAAGCGGATCGTGAAGGGCTTTCCCTCTTTTTTGAGCTTCTCCGCCTCCTCGGGAGTTAAAACCCTGCACTTTCCCGAGTACCTGTAGGCTATCCCTTTCCTCTGGGCCTCCTCCCTCTCCTTCTCGAGTTCCTCAGGGGTGCAGAAGCAGGGGTAGGCGTGCCCGCTCTCGAGGAGCTTGTTCACATACTCCCTGTATATGTCGAACCTCTCAGACTGCCTGTAAAATTCGTCCCACTCGATACCGAGCCACTCGAGGTCCTTAAGGAGCATCTCCTCGAACTCTTTTTTAGACCGCTCCCTGTCAGTGTCCTCTACCCTGAGAACGAACCCACCTCTGTTATGCCTTGCGAACAGGTAGCTGAATATGGCTGTTCTAGCGTTTCCAAGGTGCAGGTATCCAGTTGGGCTCGGTGCAAAGCGCGTCTTTACCATAGCTCATTAATTATAAAGCGAGAAGCCTCTGGGCCAGCTCCCTCTTCCTCATCCTCATAGCCTCCGGGCCAAGATGGAACACTCCGAAGGCCCTCAAAATTCTGTCGTCCATCAGTATCCCTTCCCTATTCCCTTCCAGCCTCTTCAGAACCTGCCTTACCTCTCTATCTACCCTTTGGCTGTCGCTTCCGAATCTGTCCCTCTCCAGGACCTCCCTCAGCTTCTTCTCAAGGTCCACGGACCCCGTCAGGTATTCGAGGAAATCTTCCACCGGCATGCCGAGGGATGGAGGCTTCAGGCCCTCCTCCAGCATGACTTTCTTAAGGAGGTTCGCCCTTATATGTCCCACACCTTTTATTCCACCTAGGGCGGAGAAGTCTTCGGTGAGCCCGTACTTGACCGAGTGGGCCACCTTCAGGATCTCTTCGTTGGACCAGGGAATATCTCCGAAGCTCCTTATGTCCAGGAGGATCCTTATAAGATGGAGGGCGTCCGTCCCAAGGTAGGAAAACTCTCCTGGGGGATGCTGGATGTTGGGATACTTGAACGTCAGGCCTTCTATGTAGAAGAGGAACTGATGGGTGTTGTCTGCAAAACATTCTCCGCCGCAGGGGGCGAGCTTCTCCCTTATGTAGAGGTCATCCTCTACGAAGCTCTCTCCCCTCTTGACGAATTCGTAAAGGCCGTCGAAGCGTTTTACAAAAAGGAGAGGTCTTATCACGACCATCTTATCGAGGCCCAGGAGCTTCCTCCTGAGGAACTCCTCGTAGTTTACGGGAGACATTCCCGACCTTATGCAGAAGAGGGCTTTGTCAGAGAGTTTCCCCCGATCTATATAGCCTGTTTCCTCGAGCCACTCGTATATGTCGTCGATGATAGGATCTTTTGAAAACTCCTTGAGAGAAAAGGTCCTTCTAAGGAATCTTCTAAAGTTCTTCCCTTCGTAGAGGTATCCTATCAGGATGAAGAGGCTCAGCACTCTCTCGAGCTCCTCGCTGAGATCCCCTTCCCTCATTTTCTCTTTCAGGTAAGGCTCAAACTCACCCTCCATCTTCTTCCTCAGCTCTTCCTCAACCGTGTGAGGCTTTGCCCCGTAGGGAAGTATGTAGGAGTACCCCTTCTCCTTTATACCAAGCCTTCCGGCCCTTCCTTCCATCTGGAGAATGTCGAGCTGCGAGGGAAATATCTTCCACCTTCCTTCCCTCCTGTCGTAGAAGGCTCTCATACCTATGATTACGGTATCTGCCGGCAGGTTCACTCCGTAGGCGAGTGTGTGGGTAGCCACGAGCACCGGGAGTCTCCCCTTCCTGAAGGCCTTTTCTATCTCTTCCCTCTCTTCTTTGGGGATATCGGCGTTGTGGAAGGCGATCTCTACCTCCTCCCTCTCACTCTTATCGAAGGGAGTTGTCTCGTTCATTATACCTATCCTCTCTTGGTTGGCGAGCTCTAGGATCTTCCACCCGATGTTCTTCTTATGGACGAATAGAATCACCTGGTCATCCGGTTTCTTCAGATCGTACAGGGCGGTCAGGAGCTTCGCAGCTATCCTCTCATCCTGATCTCTGGATTTTACGAACTCCCGGAACTCTGTTAGGGGTATTATTCCCCTCTCTAAAGGAACGGGTCTCCACAGCGATTCTATGAACAGCTCAGCCTTTATCCACTTTGCTAGCCTTATACCCTCCGGAAGGGTCGCCGAAAGTCCCAGTATGTTCACGTCCCTCTCCAGCAGGTAGGCTATGATCTCCTCCAATACCCACCCCCTCGAGCTCATGAGGTGGTGAACCTCATCAACCACCACGCTCCCGGCCTCCAGGGCCCACGGAACTTTGTTCCTAAGAGCCAGGGCAAAGTTCTCGTAGGTTGATACTATTACGTCCGAGTGTGCGCTCTTGTACAGCTCTATTATGTCCCCGGTTCTCATCTCCACCTTCTTACCGAAGAGGTTCCTGAGCTCCACCGCCTTCTCATAAACGAGAGCCTTTGTCGGAGCCGTATATACCTTCTTCCCCTTCCTATCCTTCATAAACATGAAGGCGATCAGGCTCTTACCGGCGGAGGTGGGGGCGGATACTAGGGCACTCCCCTTCTTGTACTTCTTGAAGAACAAGGTCTGGATAGGGTTCAGAAGGTCATAAGGAACTCTTTCTCCAAGAACCTTACCCTCTATTAAAGATTCTTCTCTTGGTTTACCCGAAGGAGTTTTGTAAACGAGCTTCCCACTGGGAGGGTTCAATCTGAACTCGGAGTCTTCTAGGACTAGGTAGTGTTTCATTTCACTTTATATATAACAAAGGCTGGGAAGCTATCTATAACTTTTTTAAAATATTTGAAATCCCATACTCCTAGATATAATCTAAACATCATAGATCTGAACAAAGTTTCAGATATATCCATATAAAATAGCTCTTCATTATTTTTTACAAAAAGGGCTACCCTTTCTCTCCCATCCTTGTTAGAATTAAGAACAGTGATTCTCTGAAAGTCTTTATCCACAAATAGGATACTTTTATATGCAAGTATACGGTCTATTATATTCTTGTCTC
>WFPN01000011.1 GCA_015487535.1 Aquificaceae bacterium | reverse complement strand
GTGATGGAAGATCTCAAGATACCGAGGCACATAGCCATAATAATGGACGGTAACGGAAGGTGGGCCCGGCAGAGGGGTATGCCCCGTATAATGGGCCACTACAGGGGGGCGGAGGTAGCCGAGGACATCGTCAAGTACTGTGCAGATCTCGGGGTTGAGTACCTTACCTTGTTCGCCTTCTCCACCGAGAACTGGAAGAGGCCTAAGGAGGAAGTGGAGCTTCTCTTCGATCTACTCAAGAACTACCTTACCCAGAAAAAGGAGGAGCTGATAAAGGAGAGGGTGCGCCTCAAGTTCATAGGCAGGAGGGACAGGATAGGTAAGGAGCTCAGGCGTCTGATGGAGGAGCTCGAAAGGGATACTGCCGAGGATTTCAGGATAACCGTGATCCTGGCTGTGGATTACGGAGGGAGGGACGACATACTGAGGGCCGTAAACAAGGTTATGAGGCTCGAGTTCGATCATGTTGATGAGGACACATTCTCCTACTTCCTCGACCTGGGAGAGATACCCGATCCGGATCTCATGATAAGAACGGCAGGTGAGAAGAGGATCTCCAACTTCCTCCTCTGGAACCTCGCCTACACTGAACTCTACTTCACCGATGTCTGCTGGCCCGACTTCACTAAGGAGGAGCTCTTAAAGGCTATAGAAGACTACTCAAGGAGGAAGAGGAAGTTCGGAAGAGTACTCGATGAGTAGAGAGCTATACGGCGCCCTCATAGGGGTGGCCACGTTCATAGCCCTCCTAACTCCCCTACCTGTATTTGTCCTTCTGGTTTCGCTCCTGGCGATCCTGATAGCCAAGGAACTCTGCAAGGGCCTGAGCTTAGAAGATCTGTACCCCTCTGCAGCGTTCTCTCCCCTTCTCTTCTACATCTCGCCCGCCCTCGGCGGCCTTTACATCTCCCTGATCTCGCTCCTCTACGGGTACAGAACCTGGAGCCTGGAGCTCTTCTTCAGATCCCTGTTCGTTCTCTTCTATACGGGCTTCTTCCTCTCATATATCCTTCTGGTCAAGGAGGAGAGTACCTATCTACTTATCGTTCTCGTCTTCGGGGTATGGGCCAACGATGTCTTCGCTTACTACGTTGGAAAGAACTTCGGCAGGAGGCCACTCTTCCCTAAGCTCTCGCCTAATAAGACCCTCGAGGGATTCCTGGGAGGTATCGCTGCCGGAACCATCATATTCCTGCTCTTGCTCGGGAGGCCCCCTCTGGAATCCTTCCTCGTAGGTGTTCTTACCTTCGCTTCGGGAGTTGCCGGGGACTACTTCAAGAGCTTTATAAAACGGCAACTGGGGATAAAGGACTTTTCGAACGTCCTCGGTCAGCACGGTGGGTTCACGGACAGGTTCGACGCCCTTATGTTTGCGGCGCCTGTATTCTATTGGCTCTTATTCCGAATATAAAATATTGCCATGAGTTTTTTTATAAGAGAGGACCCTCTAACGGGGGAGAGATGCATAATAGCCTCGGTCAGGAGCAGGAGACCCCATCTTCTCAGGGAGGTCGTGGAGGAGGAGCCCTTCCAGTGTCCCTTCTGTCCGGGGAACGAGTCCCTCACTCCGAAGGAGTCCTTCAGGGTCGATGGGGACTCCGGATGGCTGGTGAGGGTTATACCCAACAAGTTCCCGGCCATACCCCATATGCACGACGTTATAGTGGACTCTCCCGACCATAGGACGGACGTGGACAGCATGCCCCATCTGGATAAGCTCCTCTGGACTTACAAGGAAAGGCTAGTTTACTACTACAACCAGGACAGCATAAAGTACGTGGCCGTCTTCAGAAATCGTGGCAGGAGTGCGGGAGCCTCCATACCCCATCCCCACTCTCAGGTTCTTGCACTTCCCTTCTACCCGAGGAGGTTCCTTAAGGAGAGGGACAGGTACGAGAGGGAGAACAGGAACGTTTTGGGAGATCTAATGAAGAAAGAGCTGGAGCTTCAGGAGAGGGTACTCTCCGTTTCGAAGAACTTCGTGGTTCTTATGGCCTACGCGCCGGTGACCCCCTACGAGGTCTGGATAGTTCCCAAGGAGCAGGTGAGCTCCTTCGTGTTCGAGAGCCGTTTCGAGGAACTCGCCGAGGTTCTGAAGGATACCGTCTCACTCCTTAAAAGCTTCCTGGGGGAGGGCCTTCCCTACAACATAACCTTCCAATCCGCCCCGCCTTGGGACAGGGACTACCACTACTACATAAGGATCCTTCCTAGGGTGGCCGTCTTCGGAGGTTTCGAGCTCGAGACCGAAAACGTTATAGTGAGCGTGGCTCCCGAGGAGGCTGCCATGGAGCTCAGGACTGTAAAGTACGCCGGTAAGACCGAATTAAAATAGAGGGAGGTAACATGAAGACCTTCGTGTTCGAGGAGGACCACCCCTTCGCCCTCGTGGTGCCCCTGATAG
>WFPN01000010.1 GCA_015487535.1 Aquificaceae bacterium | reverse complement strand
TTAAAAACCTTCTCACACACAAGTACTTCCGAGGTCTGCCCTACTTTATCGAGACCCCCAAGGCTGGAGATATGGACGGGGTAAACTTGGAAAAGCTCCGGAGTATCTACTCGGGTAGAATTTAACCGATGTCCGTAAGGGTAACCATCAGCAGAAAAAACGAGGATATCCCTGAGGAGTTCATATACTCCGTCCTCATGAGCACCCTCAGGATGAGCCGGGAAGAGTACGAGAGGATTAAAAGGGAAGACGGGTCGGTCTCCCTCTACGTAAAGGATCCAGAAGCCCTCCTCAGGCTCCAAGAGATAGGAGAGAAGCACTCAGAACTTATCGAGATAACGTTCGATAGCGACTCTGCAGGGGGGTTATTCTCGGCCTCCTTCGAGGCTGTAAGGTCCAACTGGGGGCTCGCCTTCTCCTGGTCGGCTGTTGTTTTTATACTCTTTCTGCTTTCGCTGGTTCCTATACTCGGCTTCTTCGTGAACATACTTCTTAACGTGTTCATATACTCGTTCATAATTTATGCCTCCTTTGAGCTTCTTGGGGGAAGCGTTGAGAAGACCTTCGGTAGCCTGAGCTTAGGTAACGTATTTTCGAAGCACATGGCAAGCGGCTTCGGTATGTGGCTGGGTGTTTTCTTGATAAGCCTGGGATTTGCCGCCGTATCCTTCTTCCTGATAGTGGCCTTTGGTGCTCTGGGAGGAGTGTCGGATCTAATAAACTACGGGAGGGTGAGGGAAGGGGCGATCGTTTCCATTCTATTGGTCCTTCTCCTGCTTTTGACAGTAGGTTTGTGGGCCCTCTATGCTTTCCCGCTGGTTATCGCTAAGCTGATCGAAAAGGGGGAACCTAACTTTGAAAGGTCCTTCTTGGCTCCCTTTAACCTACTCAAACCTTCCTTCATAAGGGAGACCTTCTCAAGCTGGTATCTTAAGATCGGGGGGATTTGGTCCCTTGGGGTTACGGCGGGAACGATAGGTGCGGTTCTGCTGTCTGCCCTCATAATCACTATACCCGTGGCCCTTTTGACCCTATATTGGATTAATGTCCTCTTTGCAATCTGTTCGGCAGAGAGTGTGAGGAGAGGATGATAGCGTATCCAGCCTGCGTTCCGTGTCTCGTAAACCAGGGCCTTAACGCTGTTAGAAAGTTAAACCTAGGTCCGGAGAAGGAAAGGGAGATTGCCATGAGGGCTGTGAAGTTTCTGTCCCAGTTCGACACACTAGACAGATCCCCCGCCTACTACGCCTACTTCATCCAGAAGATAGTAAAGGAGATAGCCGGAACGGAGGATCCCTTTAAGGAGCAGAAGGAGATCGCCAACAGAAAGGCCCTCGAGCTTCTTCCCAAGGTGGAAGAGATTGTCAAAGCGGAAGAGGAGCTCGAAAAGGCTGTCAGGATCTCCGCCCTCGGGAACTACATAGACTTCGCCATAAGGGGGGAGCTGGAGATAGAGAAGGACATAATATCCCTCGCGGATGCGAGCTTTGCGGTCTGGGATTACGACAGGCTAAAAGAAAGGCTACAAAAGGCAAAAAGCGTTTTCATAATAGGAGACAACGCCGGGGAGATAGTCTTTGACAAGCCCCTTGTGAAAGTTCTGAAGGGGATGGGGATGGAGGTAGTTTACGGTGTTAAAGGAAAGCCCATACTCAACGACGCAACCTTGGAAGACGCGGAAAAGGTCTCCATGACCAAGCTCTGTAAGGTTGTAGACAACGGCTCCGACAAGGTGGGAACCTGGCTCGAGGAATGCTCTGAGGAGTTTCTAGATCACTTCTACCGCTCGGACGTTGTCATAAGCAAGGGGCAAGCCAACTTTGAGACACTAAGCTCCGCAGACAGAGATGTCTTCTTCCTCCTCGTTGCCAAGTGCGATCCGATAGCAAAGGAGACGGGAGGAGAGGTGAGGAGGTTTATACTGAGGTTTAAGGAGCAAGGAGCGGAAGATGGAACTGTCGCTGAAGATAGCTCTTGATGAGTATGAGGTAAAGGAGTATCCCGAGACTGGAACCATGCTCATAGTCAGAAAGGGCATGAGCGGGAAGCCCGACCACTCCTTGGAAGGAGAGGGCTTCGTGATAGAGTTCAAGGAAGGGAAGATCTATCTGATAGATATCTTCGATCCAGAGGTCGCACAGCAGGTTAAGGAAAAATTCTCTATCATCTATACTTAAGATGATCTCCTCTTACGTCATAACGGGCTACCTTGGAAGCGGGAAGACCACCCTGATCATAAACTCGGTCAGAGAACACCTCAAAGACAAAAAGGTTGCGGTTATAGTGAACGAGTTCGGGGAGGTTGGTCTGGACGGGAAGATCCTAAAGAACGCCTACTCGGAAGTCCTGGAGATAGAGGAAGGTTGTATCTGCTGTAAGCTCTCCCAGGAGTTCGAGAGCTCGGTGGTGAAGATAATCCAGGACTACGGGCCCGATGTGATAGTGGTCGAGAGCTCTGGAACATCGGAGCCTTTTCCCATAATCTTCAGCCTGAGAACCGTGGGAACCGCTGTGGAAGGTGTCGTGTGCGTTGTGGACTCCAAGAACTTTTTCAAATACAAGGACGAAGAGACAGCCAAGTATCAGCTCGCCTCCTCCAACATAATCGTTCTCAACAAGACCGACCTCGTGGACGAGGAAACTCTGAAGAAGGTGGAGGAGGAGGTAAAGAACATAAAGGAGAACTACAGGCTCGAGAACCTCTTTTCGCATGAAGAGAAGAAGAACATCTACAAAATATACAGGGCTGTAAAAGGCGTAGTTCCTCCCGAGGTCTTTGCGGGAGTCGGAAATCCAATAGAGCTTAAAGAGAGCGTCCACTTCCACACCCACGAGGACATGGGCCAGAGAGTTGTGAAGCTCGGCGAGGTCTCCTACGAGGAGCTCATGGAGTTCTTCTCAAAGCTTCCAGAAAACGTTTACAGGGCAAAGGGGATAGTTAGGATAAAGGACTATCCCTACCCCGTCTTCGTCCACTACGTTTTCGGGGACGTGGACGTGGGAATGCTTGCAGAGGGCTACGAGGGGGAGTCCTTTATAGTCCTCATAGGTAAAGGACTTCAGGATATAATATCCCTATGAACAGGTGGGGAAAGGTTCTAAGGGCGGTATGCGAGAAGGCCAAGGAAAAAGGGATCGAGCTCTTCATCCTCGAGGCTGACGAGGATCTCAACTGGTTCGGCCTGCCTATTAAAGAGGTCTGCTCGGAAGAGACGCTCTCCAAAAGCGATCCCCAGCTCTTCAAGGAGGTAAAGGGCAAGGTAGAGGAGAAGGTCTCCTCAGGCCCCGTGATAGCCTATCTGAGCCCCATCAACTTTCAGGTGGACATCTACGA
>WFPN01000009.1 GCA_015487535.1 Aquificaceae bacterium | reverse complement strand
GGTATCACTTCGCACCTTTTGGAGAGCTCCAGGACGAACTCGTCTTCCGCTGATCTTCCGTCGTATCTTACCTTCTCCCCGAGAAGACATGCGCTCACCACGAGGCGTGGCTTACTCATTTTCCCTCTCCGCGGAGAGGACGATCTCTTTTAAGGCTTCTATGAAGGTGGGGTGGGTTCTAAGGGTAGGTACGCGCTTGTAGTCTTCTATGCCTAAGCTTTCTGCCAGCTTCCCATACTGGATGTCGAGTTCATAAAGGGTCTCCGAGTGCTCGGAGACGAAGGAGACTGGGATCACCGCGATCCTTTTAACTCCCTCCTTTGCGAGCTCCTCTATGAGCTCGTCCGTCATGGGCTCCAGCCACTTGATGGGCCCCACCTTACTCTGGTATCCGAGCCTGTAGGGGACCTCTGGAAAGTGCTCCATTATGAGCTCCACAGTCCTCTCGGTCTGATCCTTGTAGGGGTCTCCCTCCTTTATCACATACACGGGCAGGCTGTGGGCGGAGAAGAGGAAAAAGTAATCCTTCCAGTTCCCGAGGCTCTCTTTAATGTTCTCCACCATCGCCTTTATGTAAAGGGGGTGGTCGTGGTAGTCCCTCACCTTTACGACGGGGACCTTGGGGTAGTTCTTCCTTCCGTATACTCTATCGAACTCCCTGAAGGAGGATCCCGTGGTGGTCGTGCTGAACTGGGGATACATGGGCAGGAGGATTATCTTTTCGATCTCCTCCTTGAAAAGCTCATCGAGGGCCTCTTCAGTGAAGGGGTGCCAGTATCTCATGGCGACGACAACTTTGTATCTTTCTCCGAGGAGTTCCTGAAGCTTTTTGGCCTGCTCGAGGGTCTGCTCCTTCTGCGGGGACTTCCCCCCCATAAGCTCGTAGTAGTGTCTCGTTTTCCTGGCCCTGACCTTCGAGATTATCCAAGCCATTGGCTTCTGGATCGGCCTCGGGATCCTGATAAGGTCGTGGTCCGAGAAGAGGTTGTATAAAAAGGGTTGCACCGCCTCCAGGCTGTCTGGACCTCCCATGGAGAGAAGAACAACGCCGATCTTTCCCATACCAGTCTAATAGCTTAAACCTTCGGTCCTTTGGAATTCTGGCACGCTTTTTGCAACTTTCGGGGTCAGGAGGAAGGAAGATGAAGGTGGTGATAATCGGAAACGGGATAGCGGGGACCGCGCTCGTCGAGGAGATACTCCAGCAGACTGACGGCAGGGACGTAAGGATCCAGGTCTTCGGAGACGAGAAGTTCATCGGCTACAACAGGATACTGATAACGGATGTGCTCGCTGGAAGGAAGACGATGAGCGAGATCTACATCAAGAGGTGGCAGTGGTATGAGGAGAGGGGGGTCCGTCTCGAGATAGGGAGGAAGGTGGACAGGATCTTTCCCAAGAAGAAGCTCCTCGTTACTGAGGACGGAGACCTCTTCAGATACGACAAGGCCATAATAGCTACGGGGAGCAAGCCCTTCATCCCTCCCTCCATCAAGGGAACGGACAAGAAGGGAGTCTTCACCTACAGGACAGCTGGAGACGTCTTCAGGATACTTGACTACGCGAGGGTCTCGGAGAGGGCGGTCGTCATAGGCGGTGGCCTTCTGGGACTCGAGGTGGCCAAGGCCCTCAGAGATATAGGCCTCGAAGTCTACCTGGTCCACATACTCGACATACTCATGGAGCAACAGCTCGACAGGACCGCCAGCGACCTTCTCAAGAGGGACCTCGAAAAGATGGGGATAAAAGTTCTCCTTAATAAGAACACCAGAGAGATCCTCGGCGACAGGAAGGCGGAGGGTGTAAGGTTCGCGGACGGGGAGGAGCTTCCCGCAGACTTCGTGGTAATAGCTACGGGGATCAGGCCCAACGTGGAGGTAGGTGTGAACTCTGGCCTGAAGGTAAACAAAGGAATAGTTGTGGACGACTACATGGAGACCTCCGCCAGCGACGTCTACGCGGTCGGTGAGTGCATAGAGCACAGGGGCAGGACCTACGGACTTGTGGCTCCGATAATGGAGCAGGTCAAGGTCTGTGCCCACAACGTGATCCACGGCAACGAGAAGAGGTATGAGGGGTCGATCACCTACGCCATGCTAAAAGTTGCGGGAATTAACCTCTTCTCCGCAGGAGAGTTCCTCGAAAAGGAGGGGGACGAGGTAATCTCCTTCCTCGACAACGGAAAGGGTATATACAGGAAGGCGGTGGTCAGGAACGACAAAATTGTAGGCACAATTTTGTATGGGGACATAAAAGGCAACAACTACCTTCTCGACCTCATAAAGAGCGGGAAAGAGATCTCCGAGGAGAGGCCTTTCTTCCTCATAAAGCACATAATCCCCAAGGACGTAACCGAGGTAGAGGAGCTGAAGGACACGGACATAGTCTGCAACTGCAACGCGGTAACCAAGGGAGAGATCGTGAAGTGCATACAGGAGGGGTGCACGACGCTTGAAGAGATCCAGCAGAGGACTAAGGCCTCCACCTCCTGCGGTAGCTGTCAGGAGCTGGTGGAGCAGATACTCAGGCAGTTCGTGAAGGAGAAGCCCGAGAGGGTGAACAAGATAGAAGTGATAAAGAAGGAACTCCATCCCTTCGATCCAGAGTTCAAGGAGAGGATGAGGAGATACTTCGAGGACGGGAACTGGGAGAACATCCCCGAGGACGACAGGGATGTGAGGCTCAAGTGGTATGGGATCTTCTACAGGAAGGCGACTCCTGGCTACTTCATGATAAGGATAAGGGTTCCCAACGGAAGGCTCACCTACGAGCAGGCCAAGGTGATAGCCCACCTCTCGGAGAAGTTCTGCAGGGGTGAGGTGGAGATAACCTCCAGACAGCAGATCCAGATAAGGTGGATAGAGCTCAAGAACATCCCCGAGATCCTCGAGGCTCTCAACAGTGTGGGACTTTCCACGCTCCAGACGGGGATGGATAATATAAGGAATGTCACGGGAGATCCCCTCACGGGCCTTGCGGAGGACTCACTTATAGACACGCTCAAGCTCACTCAGGAGATAACGAGGGTCTTCCTCGGTAAGAAGAAGTATGCGGACATGCCCAGGAAGTTCAACGTGGCGGTCCTGGGATCGAAGACGGACTCCATAAACGCCCAGTTCAACGACATATGCCTATACCTCGCGGAGAGGGACGGGAAGCTGGGCTTCAACGTGTATCTGGGAGGGAAGATAGGTTCGGGAGGTCCCGTCAAGGCTGTGGACATGGACATGTTCATAGAGCCTTACGAGGCTCCAGATCTGTGCAGGGTTATCTTCGACATATACTCCACCTTCGGAAACAGGGAGAACAGATCCAAGAACAGACTCTTCTTCCTCCTCCAGGAGTGGGGCGTGGACAGGTTCAGAGAGGAGATAGAGCAGAGGCTCTACAAACCTCTTCCCTCCAAAGGTGAGGACCTGGTGGACAGGTGGGGAGAGAGGGAGGGAATAATAAACCTGAGGAACGGAACCTTCGCGGTCTCAGCGATCGTTCCTGCGGGCAAGATAAAGGCGAAGGATCTGAGAACCGCTGCGGAGCTCGCCAGAAAGTATGGAAGCAGGGAGCTGAGGCTCACCGTTTACCAGAACCTATACATCCCCAACGTTCCCGAGGAGAACCTGGACGCCCTCCTTGCGGAAGAGTTCTTCCAGAGGTATCCGACCGTCAGCTCCCCCTTCATGACGCACCTTATCGCCTGTGCGGGGAGCGACACCTGCGCCTTCGGGGTTATCCCCAACAAGAGCGACGCGGTGAGGGTCGCGGACTACCTCTCCCAGAGGCTGAAGCTCGACATCCCCATAAGGATCCACTGGTCCGCCTGTGCTAAGGGATGCGGTCAGCACGGGAGCGGGGACATAGGCTTCGTGGGAACCAAGACCAAGATCAACGGCGAGGCGGTCCTCGCGGTGGACATATTCGCGGGAGGATCCACCACTCTCGAAGGCTTCAAGGTAGTCCAGGGTCTTCCTCTGGGCAGGGCGGAGGAAGCTGCGGAGCTCCTGATCAAATACTACCTTGAGAACAGACAGGAAGGGGAGAGCTTCGCCCAGTTCGCCCACAGGGTGGGTCCCGATGCTCTGAAGGCGGTCATTATGGGCCTGGGGGTGGGTGTTTAGGTGAGCCCCCTCCCCAGCGTCTCTCCAACCTTCCTCATCCTTTAGCTTACCGAACAGTTTTTCCGCCAGCTCCTCGTGATAGGTGTGGACCGTAAGGTTTCTGTCGTCCACCATCCTTAGAAGCTCTTTAAGCTCCTCCTCGGTTACGTATCTGTTTCTGAAGAGCTCTCTCATACAGGACTTGGGTGAGTTGCACTCTATACCTTCCAGAGT
>WFPN01000008.1 GCA_015487535.1 Aquificaceae bacterium | reverse complement strand
GTATGTAGAACTCGGAGAACTTGCCCGGGACTGTATGAAGCGACGACACGAGCCTGAGCTGGAGTTCGTTAAAGGGAAGGTTCCCCTCCTTGTAAGCCTTGTTAAGGTCCGACTTCTTGGGATACAGGGCGAACAGGTGTGCGGAGTTGTTGAAGATCGCCCTGGTGGTTTCCCCTTTAAGGAAATCCTCATATTGCTGGGATATTACCTCCAGCGAGGCATCATACTTCCTGAACCTTCTCGCCGCATGCTCAAGGAACCTGGATATCTGAGTTTTCTTGAAGAGCGCCCAGGCTTCGTCCACATAGAGTATCTTGTGTCTGGCAGGAAGCTCACCCTTGTCCTCCTTCTGCTTCAGGATAAAGAACTCCCTCAGTATCTGGGTTATGAGGGAAGTAATTATAGCGGTCTGGAGCCTCACGTCCTTAACGGAGAGGTTTTCAAGCTCAAGAACGACGTAATCAAGAGAGTAGTTTATGTTGTTCTCCCCGTTGAAGTAGTGAGCGTAGGGACCTTCGGCAAAGGGATACAACCCCTCCGCTATCTTCATGGGGAGCCTCTCCCCCGTTGTGTCCTCCATCTTCGTAAGCTCTCTCAGCACCTCCGCAATCCCGGTTCTGTCTCCGAACTTTTTCCATGCGGACACTATTGCCTTCAGTATGATGGAGGCCACCCTTGCTTCAAGAGAGTTATCTCCCCCCTTAATCTCCTCACCCGATATGTTGTAGCCCGCGAGAATTCCGATAAGGCTAACGAGGCTGGTCAGCTCATCCTCATGAATGGAACCGTCCGGATTTGTAACTACCTTGGTAAAGGGGTTAAAGCAAGGTCTCCAGTCCTCGGTGAAGTCTATATACTCACCCCCTATGAGCTCGCATATGCCTTTGTAGGAATAGCCTATATCTATTATTCTGATGACGCAGCCGTAAGCCAGACTGCACACCTGGTCATCGCCCTTTGAGAAGGACTTCCCGCCCCCGGACTCCGCTATGGTGTTCTCGTTGTAGTTGGTTTTTGAGTGAAAGCGGTTAAACCCGAAAACACCGAACTTCCTGTCCACGTAAAGGGTTATGGGCCTGTCAGAACCGTAGACCTGTCCCACGAGGGGAACCATGGAAGCGATATTTGAGGAGAAGAGTGTCGAGTAACGCATGAAGAGGTCATTCCTGCCGGGAATAGTTCCGAGGGGAAGGCACTCAAAGAGAGAGTTTACAAGCGCAACATCTATCTCTCTGACAAGCTGGAAGTTCTTCTTTTGCATCTTGTTCAGGAAGTCGCTTGAGATACGGTTGAGCATTTCCCGACTCTCAGCGCTTATGAAGAAAAACAGGGACGCCTCGTAGGGAAGTTTTCCGTCCTCGGTCAGCTCAAGGACAAATCTTGCATCCTCCGCCCTTGCCTGTATTGAAGGAAAGAACTTCACGAGAGGATTTTTGTCCGCTGCGTGTATCGCATACCTTGCCTTCGAGTCTATCTCAAGACGCCTCTTTGCAGGATCCTTCACTCTGACCACAAGCGTGGCTATAAATGGATCGGGGAGTGGAGTTGAAACTTCCCTGGTATCGTAAGGAAACAGTATGTTCGAGAACTCCCACAGCGTTACGGCATTCGGGAAGCGGTTCACGTGAAAACCCCTCCACCTCCTCTCCTTTTCCGCCTGTCTTACGACCAGGTCCGCATCCTCTGAAGCTTCGGACTCCTTCTCCACCCTTATGACGGTATCGTGATCGAGTATCTGGAGGTTTATGTCCCTGTTTTCCGCCTCCGCGGTTCCTTCAAAGGCAGGGTTGAAGATGGACTTGAGAGTGGTTACGAGTTCCGTCGGCTCCACAACTCTCGGTCCGTAGTCTTTGAGAATTCCTTCGAGCTTGGTAATTTCATCCCTGACAAAGTTGAACTTCTCCCTGAGGTCCTCGCCCTTTTCAAAGGGATACAGAACCCAGACGTAGTTTTTAAAGATCCTCGGCTTTGCTCCCGCCCAGAACTCTTCCCTTGAAGCTTTGAGAAAGAACTCGTATCTGTAGTCTATGAGCTTCCGGACGACTTCGGGATTCCTTACGTTCGGCACATGCCCGTGGAGGCTCTTCCAGTAATCAAGAAAGGGTTTTATGTTTGAATCCGCATAGCAGAAAAATCCTATAACGGTGCCGTTCGGGTAGGAGTGATTGATGAAGGCTTCAAAGTTATCCTCGTCTCCGTCTCCGAGGTAAGGAGGGACGTGAAGAGAGAAGATAATACCCATCCCTGTCTTCGTGAGGTAAACGCCGTCCTTATACTCAAGGATGGGATAAAGATCGTGAAACCTTACCCTTGAATCGTTAAAGGCTTCTATGAGCTTAAGCTCCGTGGACTGCCCCTTTTCCCCGAGGAGCCTGTCAAGAAAGCCCAGCATCAATCCACCTCCCTTCCTCTGGGGTCAAGCCACCTTCCCTCCCTGACTATCGTGTAGATGAAGTGTCCCTCCACAAGGTTACCACTTTTGTCCACATACGGGTATATCCATATCCTCTGAACAAGAGCCTCCTCCCTGACGGGAACAGGTTTGTCTTCATAAGGGTCGAGTTCATCCTTAAACCGCTTAATGGTCACCGTTCTTACATACCTGCACACCTTTTCTTCTTCAACGTCGGGTTCATAGGGGTCTGTCTCCTCTTCAGTACACACCCTTTTAAGTTCGGTTGTACCTATTAGCACCACCTTGTTCCCTTCACCTTTTATAACCGCATAGCCTCTTTCTGTTCCGTCAATCTCGGGCATCTCTTTAAGAAGCCTCTCATGGTTCTCATACACATACTCCATGGTCCCGCATACCCCCGTCCCCTCGGTAGCCTCGCACTTGAAGTTTTCGTGCCCGACGGAAAGCATCTTTGCGCATGAAAAGAGTAGCGGAGCCATACACACAAGCAGCCATGCCCTGGGCTTCATCTTCCTTTCCCTCCTAGGTAGTCCTCAAGCTCTTTAACGTTGAATCCCTCAATCCTGATGCCGTCCTCTCTTATGAAGAGCGGGGTTCCCGAAACCCCTATTATCTGTCCCACAAGTATATGCTTTTTAAGTCTGTCCTCTCCCTCCTTGCACCTGTCCGCCTTCACTTTTCCGCCGCTCAGTGCGGTGTCGTAAGCTTTGGTTTTATCCTCCGAGCATAGGATCCTTACACTCTTTGAAAACGCTTCCGGGTGGATGTTTAGCGGGAACAGGAACACATAAAGTTCCACGTTCTTGCTTTTGAGGTATGCATGAGCCTTTCTACAGAAAGGACAGTCAGGATCGGAGATCATTATCAGCTTCTTTCCTCCTTTCCCGAATGTCATCCTCAAAGCGTCTTTAAGAGGTAATTTTGATATGTCCACCCTGTTTATCTCCCTGTATCTTTCCTTTGTCAGGTTCTTACCCGTTTTGGCGTCCACGAGTGCCCCTATCAGGAGATATTTGCCGTCCTTACTCATGTATATGAGCATCTTCTTTCCGTTCCTTTCAACAACGAGTTCCTTTAAGCTTCCGAGGTTTCTCTCTTCAAGGACCTTAATACCGTACTGCTTGAAGATTTCGGGCTCGGCAAACCCGAATCCTGCGAGAGAGAGGATTAAGAAACCAACGTTAAAAGAAAACCTTTTTACTGCATTCCCTATCCTCATAGAGCTCCTCCAGAAAGACCCTTCCGTTTACCCTGACTCTTGTATTCGGAGGGAGACATAGGCAGTTTCTTCTTACCCTGCCTTCAAAATTGCAGAGCATGAGGTAATGCCTGAATCCTTCGGTATGGAACACCCTCTCGCCGTATGAGGGGAAAACAAAGAGCATTCCCGCATATTTGCCCTTTGGATGTTTATCAAACTTCCGAAGCCCCTCAGCCTGAAGCCATGGCTTGTGAGCTATAAGGTAGAGGTTCCCGTCTATAACCGTTGCCTCAAAATCACCGCACCCCATCATTAAGACCGCTCCTGTAAGTATCAACTTCCTCAAGCTTGTGCCCTCCGTAGAAGAGGACCGACACTCTCCGTCCCGCCTGCACCTCTATAACGGGGAAATACTCCTTGGCAAGCTGAACGTAAAACTCCGCAAGCCTCCTCGCAGCTGAGGAAACTCCGCTTGCAACCGCAACCTTGGTTACATCCTCAGGCTGGATACTCTCAAGAGTTCCTACGGGTGAGATCTGAACGGTAGTAGAGGAAGCCCTGAGTATGTTCCCTATGCCTTCCAGAAGCCCCGCCATGAACTGCTTGGCAAGGACGCTCCCGAACTTTGAAACCACCCTGCCCTTCAGCCCCGTTTTACCGTCCGCATCAACTACCGTGCCTTTGACTTTCTTCTCGTATATCTTTCCGTCTCTGCTTATACAGGAGATACCGATAAGCTCCAGGTATGCCCTCTCGGAGGAGAGTTCTCCCCAGCCGGAGGCGTGGACAAAGCATCCTTTGAGATTAAGCCTCCTGTTGTTCGCAAGAATACTCTTATCCGTCAGGAGTATAAGGACGGGATGGGGATTCTCTCTTCCGTACTGAAGCGTCGGGGCATCAAGTCCGTTAAGAAGTATCCCTTTAGTAAATCCCAGGGGTATATAAAGCTCCCCCTTTTCTTCCTCCTTCTTCGAAGTTTTCTCCTTGCCGGTTTTATCATCCTTCTCGGGACCGAATTCCCTTATGACGGGTGGTTGCTTTTCCTTCCTACGGGAAGATCTTAGCATTACAGGCTTCGGAGACTGCACGGGTTCATCAAGCTTTATCTTTATAGGCGGGAGCTTGGGCTCTGTCTTCTCGGTCCCGACTTTCTCTTTCTTGTTCGGAATTTCAATTTTAACGCTCTCCCGAACGGTTTGCCGGGACTCGGAATCCATCGTCTTAACCTCTGAAGCCCTCATGTTTTTGAGCAAACTCTCTATGCTCTCGAGCCTCTCCTGAAGTTTATCCATCCTCCGTTCCATTACAGCTTTCCAGTCCTCATCAGGGTAGAGGGTTGGTTGCTCTTCTCCTTGAGATCGGGGTGTCTTCTGTCCTGCGGATATAAGGCTGACCAGACTCCACAGCATACTGCCTGCAAGGGAAAGAACAAGCGAGCCTATAAGAACACCAAATACGAGTCTTTTCCTTTTAGTCAGCTTGTCCCTGACGCTCTCCATCCGTGCCACCCTTTAGATTCTTCATGACATCCTCAATAAAGCTCTGGTAACGGGGTTTTTCCTTCTCTTGCCTCTTAACGACCGCCACAAGGTAAGCCCTTTCGTCGGGCTGAATAAACTCCTTCGTAATTGCCAGGGCGTAGGGTCTTCCGAACTCTTTACGCAGGAGGTTTTCAAAAAACTCCATATCCTCTCTCACCCTTAAGGTCTTCTGAGTTTTATTCATAAGAACCGCCTTTACAACTCTGTACTCCCATCCGCTCCATTCCTCCTGAACCACTACCACGAGGGACGGTGTGTCTATTGCGTAAGTCCTTACCCTGACATCGTATCCCGGAGGCGGTTCTCCTCTGAGGGCGAGCTTCACGAGCTGCGCCAGGATCTCCTCATGCTCCCTTTCCTTCTCAAGAGGAGGAGGCTCTTTACGGAGCGGTTTCCTTGTATCTATGACGTTGAACTTTCCCGGCGGTTTGGAAACCGGAAGCAGATAGAAGAGGTAGCTCCTTCCGCTTTTTGTCCTGACATACAGATCCGCCTTTTCGCCATCCGCCGTTCTTACAAGAACCTCCCTGCCCTTCACCTTGACACTTACGAACCGGCTTGACGTGAGGACTTTCTCTACCTCTTCGGGAAATACGAAGAGACTGAACGCTTTATCCGATACCTCTACACTCACCGGGTCTCCCCTGTAGAGTATTTCCTCTGCAAAGCACAAAGCCGCAATCAGCAGTCC
>WFPN01000007.1 GCA_015487535.1 Aquificaceae bacterium | reverse complement strand
GACTGCCGCATGTGCGTGAGCTTCTGTCCCTCGTTCCCGACCCTATTTGACGCTGTGGACTCAAAGGACGACGACGTAAACAAATTAACTAAGGAGGAGCTGGCAAAACCTCTCGAGCTCTGCTTCCACTGCAAGCAGTGTTACTTCAGATGCCCATACACACCTCCCCACGAGTGGAAGATAGACTTCCCTCACCTGTCCCTCAGATACAAGGCCTGGAAGTTCAAAACTAAAGGGGCCAAGTTCACCGACAAGCTCATGGTAAACACGGACCTGAACGGTAAGCTGAACGTGGGACCTCAGGCACATGTGGTAAACACCCTGATGGACACAAAACCCGTAAGGGTGATTTTGGAAAACTTTATGGGTATAGATCAGAGGGCAAAGCTGCCTAAGTTCAACACCGAGAGCTTCGTCACCTGGTTCAGGAAGAACAGAAGGCCCGTCAAGGGTGAGAACGGTAAGGTTGTTCTCTTCTCTACGTGCCTTCTCAACTACAACTTCCTCCAGAAAGGTATAGCTCTTACAAGGGTCCTCGAGAAGAACGACATCCACGTGGAGCTTCCAGAAACACAGGAGTGCTGCGGGATACCTTACTTCGATGTGGGAGATCTAGACTCCGCTATAGAGAAAGCAAGGAGAAACGTCCAGAGGCTGAAGCCTTACGTTGAGGCTGGCTTTGACATAATAGTCCCGATACCAACCTGTGCCCTCCAGCTTAAGTACGAGTACCCCTTACTCCTTCCGGACGATCCCGATGTGAAGGCTGTTGCAGAAAAGGTCTATGACGTCCACGAGTATCTGTGGAAGCTGAACGAGGAAGGTAAGTTCAACAAGGACTTCAAGGTCTCGATGGGAAACATCGCCTACCACATACCCTGCCACCTCAAGTCCCTGAACGTGGGATACAAGGGCGTAGCGCTCCTGAGGCTCATACCGAACACCAAGGTCCGCGTGGTGGACAGGTGCTCGGGGCACGACGGCACCTTCGGTGTGAAGAAAGATACCTTCGACTACGCCTACAAGGTGGGCTCGAGGCTCTTTGACGACCTCAAGGCTCAGGATGCGGATCTCTACGTTTCCGACTGCCCGCTTGCCAGCAACATGATAGAGCTCGGGACGGGCAAACAGCCCCTGCATCCCATAGAGGTTCTATACAGGGCTTACGGAGGAGGATGAGATGAGGAAGGTGGAGAGAAAGGACATACTCAACATCTACGAGTACGAGAAGGTGAGACCTGAAAAGGTACAGGAGATAGCACAGCTCAAGAAGAGGAGGAGGGTCCACGTAGGGGATAAGGTCACCTTCGTCTTTGAGAACTTCGATACCGTCTGGTTCCAGATCCAGGAGATGGTAAGGGCCGAGAGGATGGTCAAGGAGGAAGACATCCAGTTCGAGATAGATACTTACAACGAGCTCATACCTGAGAAGAACCAGCTCTCGGCCACCATGTTCATAGAGATACCGGACGAGAAGGAGAGGAGAGAAACCCTTCCAAAGCTGGTGGGCATACACGATGCCGTTTACCTGCACATAGGCAACAAGTACACCGTCAAGGCCGAAGCGGATGAAAAGAGCCAGATGGACTACGAAGAGGGGAAGGCCTCGGTTGTTCACTTTCTCAAGTGGACTCTAACACCGGAGCAGGTTGAGGCCTTCAAGAAGGAGCCTGTCAGGATAGAGATAAACCACGAGAACTACAAGGCCATGGCCGAGATACCTCCGGAGGTGAAGGAGGAACTCATAAAGGACCTCGAGAGCGATTAACCGCTTCATGCTCGTCAGGCTCAACAGATACATCTCCATGTGCGGTGTAACCTCCCGTAGGAAGGCGGACCAGCTCATAAGGGAGGGCAGGGTAAGGGTAAACGGGGAAGTCGTTCGCGAGCTGGGGGTGAAGGTGGACCCCGAAATAGACAGGGTGGAGGTGGACGGAAGGGAGGTAAAGCCCCCTCAAAAGAAGTACATAATCCTAAACAAGCCCTGCTGCTATCTCACCCAGCTAGGAAAGTCGCAGAGTAGGAAGAAGACAATAGAGGAGCTTATAAAAGACGTCCCCGTCAGGGTCTTTCCCGTTGGGAGGCTCGACTACAACACGGAGGGGCTTTTGCTTCTCACGAACGATGGAGAGCTCGCCAACAGGATCCTCCATCCTAGATACAAGCTACCCAAGGTTTACCTCGCTCTGGTGAAGGGTAAGGTCTCTAAGAACACCCTGAGGAAGATGAGACACGGGGCCGAACTGGAGGACGGCTTTGCCAAGCCAGACGATGTTAGGATAGTCCGCTACGAAGGGGATAATACGTTGCTGGAGATAGTCTTTCACGAAGGGAGGAAGCACATAGTCAAGAGGTTCCTCGCCTCCTTCGGACATCCGGTTATCAAGCTAAAGCGTATTGCCCTTGGGCCTATCAAACTCGGAAAGCTGCCTCCCGGCAAGTGGAGGGAGCTGAGTGAGAGGGAACTGAGACAGCTCTTCTCGGCCGTTGGTTTAAAATATTCAGACCGATGGAGCTTCTGAAGATATTCCTTATCGGTGTGGCAGGCACTATCGCCTTTATGTTCGGGCTGCAGCTCTTCGCACGCTGGAGAACTAAAAGGATCGTCGGTAGGGAGATCCCGAGAAAGTTCGGCAGGGAGGGCATACTTTACTTTTACTCACCACGCTGCGGTGTTTGCAGGCGGATGGAGCCTGTTATAGAGAGTATCTCCGGAAAGGTTAAGGTCAGGAGGGTGGACGTGTCCCAGAGGGATGGCCTCGAGCTGGCCCGTAGCTTCGGGATACTCGGCACACCCACCACGGTGGTGTTTAAAGAGGGAAAGGTTAAAAAAGTTTTCTTGGGCTTTCAGAAAGAAGAGAAACTTCTGCAGGAGGTAAGATCATGAAGTTCTTTCTCGACACGGCGGACATAGAGCAGATAAGGACGGCCAACAGCTGGGGAATACTGGACGGCGTTACCACTAACCCAACTCTGGTCTCGAAAACGGGAAGACCCTTTAAGGAGGTCGTCAAGGAGATCTTGGAAGAGGTGGACGGGCCCGTCAGCCTTGAGACGGTTTCCCTCGATGCGGAAGGGATGGTAAAGGAGGGAAGGTTGCTAGCGGAGCTCGGAGAGAACGTCGTCGTTAAGATCCCCATGACTCCCGAAGGTATGAAGGCGGTTCAGACCTTGGAGGCGGAGGGCATACCAACGAACGTTACCCTGGTGTTCTCACCAATGCAGGCCCTGATAGCGGCAAAGGCCGGAGCCTCCTACGTTTCACCCTTTGTGGGCAGACTCGACGACATATCGGGTGAGGGCATGAAGCTGATAAGGGAGATCAAGGAGATCTTCTATAACTACGAGGTGGATACGGAGATAATAGTTGCGAGCGTCAGACATCCCATGCACGTTCTGGAGGCGGCCCTTATAGGCGCGGACATATGCACCATGCCCTTCGCGGTTATGGAAAAACTCTTCAAGCACCCGCTCACCGACAGGGGCATAGAGCTATTCCTGAAGGACTGGGAGAAGGTCCCAGAGAAGCCTTTTTAAGAATATTCGCAAATTCTTAAAAGTAAATCTCTGATTAGAAACTCTTATAAAAAATTTGGGAGGCAGAGTTTATCTTCATACTGAGCCTGGGATGACGTTGCTGGACAAGGTCTCTCTTATAGTTTTGGGCGGGGCGGTGGTTGGTGCTGCTTTCACAACGGTGGCCCTCTACGTGGTCCTTGTGCTTGCTGGGGTGTCCCCCGATGAGGCCGCTGGAAGGTCTTTAATTTACGGGGCTATAATCGGACTCTCCTTCCTAATCCCGGTTTACATGATAAGGGTCCTAGTCGATAGATTTATCCTCTCCAAGGTAAGACACATGACTGAAGTTATCACCAGGATAACGGACGGGGAGGTGAACGCCAAGGTCGATATAGAGTCTGAGGACGAGATAGGGAAGATGGCCGAGGCTTTCGAGAGGATGAGGAGGAGTTTAAAGCTCCTTATGAGCAAGGCAAAGCAGGGATGAAGAGGGACAGCATAGTAACAAAGATAATGCTTATAGTCCTGATAGGCTCCCTCATGGGGGCGGCCTTCGTCGGTCTCATGACCTACATAGCCCTGGTTCAGAGCGGAGTAGATTCTGGTAAGGCTCTGAAATATGCAGTGGGCCTAGCGGTTTTCATGGAGCTGTCCTGGATAGTTGGCCCCATACTCGGTATAAAGCTCCTTATAGAGAGGCTCATACTTTCGAAGATACTCCATATAACCGTGCTCATGGACAAGGTCAGCACGGGAGATGTGGACGCCAGCATAGAGATAGAAGGGGACGATGAGATAGCCCAGCTGGCAGAGGCCTTCGAGAAGATGAGGCTCAGCATTAAGGCCCTCTACGAAGTGGTGAAATGAACTTTAAAGGTGAAGAGGACGTTCTGAGTTTCCTGGAACATGAGAGGGGTCTGGCGAAGGCAAAAGCCTTAGTCCTCTTTGACAGAAGCGGTTTCGTTAAGCTGGGGAGTTACGAGATACCGGAGAAAGATCTCGGCGAGATCGTGGACGCCTTCTGCAAGGTTGCCTCGGAGCTGAAAGAGTTGGAGAAGGATCCGAAGAAGGAAGAGAGCTTTCTGATAGGTAAGCTGAGAGGTTATCTCGTTTACTTCACCTCGGTGTCGGCCAATATGTGTCTTCTGGGTCTCTTCTCGGAGGATACTAACTTCCTGAGGCTGTATCAGTCCATGGGAGTTCTTTCGGACGTCGTGAAGGAGAGGGAACGGGAGCTCGAGGATATGCTCAGGTCCAAGAAGGTAGAGTTCATAGATAAGAGCGAGAAGGAAACTGCCCATCCGCGGGGAGAGTATCTGGCACCGTACCAGGTGGATGCCATACTTGAAGAACTCAAGAACGAGATAGGGCCCGCTTCGGAGGTGATATTCGACGTTGTGGCCAGGGACACAGGTGTGGACGTGAAGCGTATGACCAAGGAGCAGGCCTACGAGTTTGTGAACCGCCTCGCCGACAAGATAGGATCCCTGGAAAGGAAGCAGAAGTTTTTAAAGCGAACCTACGGAATAATAGAGTCTTAACTTCTTACCACGCTCAGAAGCTCGCTCGATGTGGTTATACCTCTCTTGACCTTATCTATCCCATCTTCTATCATCGTCCTGTAGCCCTTCTTTCTCGCTAGCTTCTTAATCTCGTTGGAATCTTGAGTTTTTGTAATGAGGGACTTGAGCTCATCGTCCAGCTCCAGGACCTCAAATATACCTATCCTTCCCCTGTATCCCGTTCCCAGACAGTTCTCACAACCCTTCCCCCTGTAAAACTCCCCTTCAAAGTCTTCCATCCCCAGCTCCTTGAGCTCCTCCTTGTCCGGTTTGTAAGGTTCCTTGCAATGTTCGCATATCCTCCTTACCAGCCTCTGGGCTATGACTCCCTCGAGAGAGCTCGCTATCAGGAAAGGCTCTATCTCCATATCCGAGAGCCTCGTTATCGCCGAGGGGGCGTCGTTCGTGTGGAGTGTTGAAAGGACCAGGTGTCCCGTGAGGGCGGCATGTACAGCTATATCTGCAGTTTCCGCATCTCTTATCTCACCGACCATTATGATGTCCGGATCCTGCCTAAGCACGGATCTGAGGCCGCTCGCGAAGGTCAGGCCCACCTTCGGGTTCACCTGTATCTGGCTTATTCCCTTTATCTGATACTCCACCGGATCCTCTATCGTGATTATGTTCTTCTTGGGATCCTTCACGTATAGGAGCATAGCGTATAGGGTTGTCGATTTACCCGCACCTGTGGGACCCGTAACGAGAACTATACCGTAGGGTTTCTTGGCCAGCCTCTCGACCTTCTTCCTGTCCTCTTCCGAAAGTCCGAGCTGCTCGAGTGTAAGCAGCGCACCCGTTTTATCCAGAAGCCTGAGGACGACCCTCTCACCGAAGACCGTGGGTACAACAGATACCCTTATGTCCAGGTCTTTGTTCCCTATCTTCACCCGTATGCGTCCGTCCTGAGGGATCCTCTTCTCAGCAACGTTGAGGTTGGACATGACCTTTATCCTCGAGACCACGTTCTGGTAGGTTGATATGGGAACCTTCAGTATGTCGTGGAGAACACCGTCCATCCTCAGGCGCACAACCGCCTCGTCCTCGTACGGCTCAAAGTGTATGTCCGATGCCCCGACCGTGCTCGCCTTGATAAGAACCTGGTTCACGAGGCTCACCGCAGGGCTGTCGTCCTGAGCGTGGAGCAGGTCAAGGCCTTCCTGCTTTTCCTCCTCCTCACCCTCTATCTTTATGTCCTCGGCAGAGAGTCTTTCCTGAAGTTCCCTCGCAAAATCCTCATCAGGAAGTATTACAAGCTCTATATCCTTACCTGTCCTGAACCTTATCTCCTCTACATCTTCCTCTTTGAAGGATCTGGGGACGAGCAGCTTCAGAGTCCCGTTCTTCTCTTCCAGAGGGATAAGCCTGTACTCCTTGAGTATGTTCATAGATTAAAATTTAAGCATGAAGAAGGTTATAGTGCTCCTCTCTGGAGGCATGGACTCGGCCACACTTCTGTGGCTCGCAAAGAGGGAGTTCGACAAGGTCTGGGCCATCTCCTTCGACTACGGACAGAGGCATAGGGTAGAGCTAAAATACGCCAGGGAGCTGGCGAGTCTTGCCGGAGTTGAAGACCACATATTAGTCCAGCTCCCAATATATAAGAGTATAAAGGGGAGCGCCCTCATAGACGAGAGCGTTGAGGTTCCTTCGGAAGACTACCCCGAAAACGAACCCCCTATAACCACGGTTCCCATGAGGAACCTGAACTTCCTAGCGATAGCGAGCGCTTTCGCTGACTTTCTAGAGATCGAGCACATAGGTATAGGGGTCCACGCCTTGGATACACCTTATCCCGACTGCAGGCCCGAGTTCATAACGGCCGCGGAGTCTGCCATAAATGCAGGTTCCACTCTGACAGCGAAGAAAAAGATCAGGATCCATGTATGGGCACCCTTTCTCGGAATGACCAAGAGGGATATAGCCCTACTGGGGAAGGAGCTGGGAGTTCCCTATGAGAAGACCTACTCCTGCTACAGGGGTACCGAACCTCCCTGCGGGGAGTGTCCCACCTGCAGGCAGAGGGAGGATGCGCTTCAGGGTATCCTTTAAGGATACCTGTGCAGCGCACCCTTCATGCTTGCTACCACTCCGAACAATCCCAGCAGCACGAACATACCTAGGATCCCATCCACCAAACGCGAGAGGGCAAAATCAAAGATCATCTCCAGCAGATCGCTAT
>WFPN01000006.1 GCA_015487535.1 Aquificaceae bacterium | reverse complement strand
GGGAACTATAGAGGACGTGATAGAGAAGGCCAAGCAGATGGGGGCCAAGGTATAACCTGATATATCTCCTTTTCCTTGCCCCCTCTTTCCTTTAACCTTTCTCCTGTGGAAGAAAAACTCTTAGGGGCCGCTCAGTACTTTTACATTCACGTAGAGAAGAGGGGTCTTCCCCTCGAAGCCTCAAAGGCACTCGTCAATTATAGCCTGGGAAGTGGAAGCAGGAACATAGCCATCTCTATGCTGGAGAGGACCAAAAAGCACCTGCCCCTGTGGATAGAGGACAGCTCCCAAGTTCAGATATACAAGCGCTTTTTCGGATATATCTCGAAAAGAGAAGAACTAAACCTTGCGGAGTGCTTCTCCCCCTTCGTTCTGGTGGGAGCGTGGGAGAGCTTCTACGACCTGCTAATAAAGGAGAGGTCTAAGAGAAGGGACGCCTTCAGCTGGCTCAAAGACTTCTTTGAGAGCCTCCAGGTGGAGGATCTGCGCGAAGAAGAGAAGCCGACAACCCTCTTTGAAAAGCTCCTGGAACGGATAGATCTTCCCGATAACCACAGCTTCTTCGTAGCGACCCATGTAGCGTACATGATGAACCCACACGCTTTCATACCCATCTCTAAAAGTACGGGGAACGCTGTCTCCGTGGACGAGCCGGGAGCTTACTTCAGGCTTGTGGAATCGACCAGGAGAAGGAGGATAAAGCCCATAGAGGTGAGTGCTTTCCTACACCTTCTCTACGAGAAAGTCCCTTCGAAGAGGTACGGTGCGGAGATGATCCTGGGGATAGACAGGGAGCTTGAGCTTCTGAAAAAAGCGGAAAAGCTCTGGGGTGAGGGAGAGTTCTACGAGGCCCATGAGATACTGGAAGAGGTCTGGGAGTACGTTAAGGACCCGGAGAAGAGAGAGTGCTATCAAGGAGTTATAAGGTTTGCGATAGCGCTCTACCACTACCAGAGCGGCGAGTTTAAGAAGGCTCAGAACGTGCTTAAAAAAGCCCTGCCCCAGATGAAGAATTGCAAAAACAAGCTGCCCATCAACCTGAGAGAGCTAGCCGTGCAAGCAGAGGAGATCCTGCACAGATTGAAGGAAGGGTCTCCCCTGGGGGTTTACCCGCCCTTCAGGGTGGTATAATTTTTATTCTCTGAGGAGGGTGTAGCTCAGCTGGTAGAGCAGTGGACTGTGGATCCACGGGTCGCGGGTTCGAGTCCCGTCACCCTCCCCAAATCCTAAGCTGCGATTAAGTTTGAACTAAAATCGGTTAGCTTTCTATTTTCGTTTATTGGCTGGGGTGATTTCTCTGTTAAAAAAGAGCTTTGGATACTTTAAAAGGCTTTTTAGTAGATATTCAAAATCTGTATATATACAGTTTTTATCTGGTTTACTCTGGACACGCATACTTATATCATTAAGCATAATACAGGAGGTACGCTTTGAAGAAGAAAACATACATATTTGATGACAACACGCTCGACATGATAGACCATCTGAAGTGTGAATTGAACCAGAAAGAGGTTGTTATTTTAAAAGAAGCTATAAGGATGCTCTACGAATCCAAGTACGAAAGAAAGAAAAAGGAGGATCTGCTTAACGAAATAGTTAGAAAACTGGATTACATAGTCAGAAGGATAGAAGATCTGAGTTTCGAACTGGGCAAGTGCAAGGAAAGGAACAAGTACCTCGAGGACAAGCTGAAGAGGTTTATGGAGGATTATAATAATGAGTAATGCGCCCAAGCTTACACCCAAAGCTGCGTAAAATGATCTACAGATCGTTTACCACATTTTTACTCACCATAGCCCTCCTTGTATCGCTGCTAAGTGCGATCACAACCCTGATCATGGTAGAAGCCGTTATAGGGGACCTGGCGATAGACCTGCTCAGTGATGGAAGTGCGGGCGAGACCGTTATAGAACAGGTTATGGAGGAACACTTTTTACATATACTGCTGCTTTCGTTCGTCCCGCCTCTGCTTGGGGCATCTGTCGTGGTTTTGGTTTTTAGAAAGAAGGTTTCCTCCGCCGTATCTAGGTTGAGGGAAAAGGCCCTGGGGCTATCGCATTCCGACGGGCCCGGTGTGGACTACCTGGAGAGGGAGGATCTTGGATTTGATGAGTTGAACGAGATAAAGAACAGCATAGTGGACATATTCAGGAAGCTCGAGGAGGAGAAGGTATCGAAACGGCTGGTCGAACTGGAGCTAAGGCTAACCAGGGCCCTCCTGATACCCTACGGTAACATAAGAGATTGGAAGGAGGCCGTTCAGAGCATCATAGACAAGCTGTCAGAGGTAATAGATCTAGATTGCCTGATAGTGGGTTTTATGAAGGCCCCGGACGAGATAGAGATCCACGCATTCTGGTTATGTAAAAGGGATCCTTCTTACGAGGAGCTGATCAAGAGTAAGGTAAAGGATCATTACAAGGATGTCGAGAACGTGACCCTTACGGCTTACCAGCTTTCCGAAAAGAAAAAGGATATTCGCGACAGGGAAATCGTCTATATAGCGCTCAAGGATGCCTCAGTCGGACAGATAATATGTGCGAGCTTGATAGTCAGCGACGCCGATCCGAGCGAGTTAAGGGTAGTAGAGGGTTTCCTGCCAGCCTTGGCAAGCGTGATCGGTTCAACGCGCGCCCTGGAGAGCTATGCGAGGGAGATAGAGTATTACGCAACCAGAGACGCCCTGACGGGCCTTTACAACCAGCGTATGTTCTGGGAGCTGCTTGAGTATGAAATAGAGAGGGCAAGGAGGAGGAACTACAGCTTCGCCGTTCTGATTATAGATATAGACAACTTCAAGGTTATAAACGATACATACGGACACGGATTTGGGGATGAGTTCCTGAAAGAGTTTGCCAAACTCTTGGATAAGACCTTCAGGAGGGAGGACATAGTGGCCCGCTACGGAGGGGACGAGTTCGCGGTTATACTGCCCTACACCTCTCAGGAGGAAGCCCTTAGAACGGCGAATAGGCTTTTGCAGGAACTTGAGGAGTTTAGCGTCCGTGCTCCGGACGGCAAGCCTGTTAAAGCAACCGTATCCATAGGCATAGCCGTATATCCTCTCC
>WFPN01000005.1 GCA_015487535.1 Aquificaceae bacterium | reverse complement strand
GGAAGGAAGAACTACGCTATCATCAACGGCAGGCTCCTGAGAGAAGGAGATTACCTATCCCAAGAGGAGAAAATTGTTAAGATTACAAGGAAGGGAGTTCTGCTATCTGGAAGGTGGGGAAAGAGATGGCTTTACATAGTGGAGTGATTCTGCTTTTCTTTGTGCTCTTATTCTCCTGTGCCCAGAAGACTTCCGAGGTCGAGCAAAAATCGAAGAGTGTGGAAAAGGAGATAGAAAAGCACAGAGGAGAACTCCAGATAGTTAAAGCGCCTCCACGCATACCCCCGCCCATACTCCCCTCTACCTACGAGGAGGTTTCACCTTTTGAAGGGAAGGAGTTTACCATGTCCGCGGTCTCCGCACCTCTGACGAAGGTCCTCTACGCGATAGCCGATGGGGCAGGTCTGAACCTGATCATCTCGCCCAAGGTGGACACGAACAAGACGATAACGGCCACCTTCGACAGGGTTCCGATGAAGGAGGCCCTCGACATAATCATGGACATGACAGGGCTCTACTACGAGGTGAAAGGAAACGTCCTCTACGTTAAGGAATTCATGACGAAAACCTTCAAGCTTCCCTACGTTCACACGGTAACCGATTACTCGAGCTCTCTAGGGGGAGACGTGCTGGGCGGTGCACTTACAACAGGTTTTGCCACCGGAGGAGCGGCTTTTGCTGGAGCCGCAGCTGGGGGTGTGGGCGGGATAGGAACTTCCGGTCTCAGGGGAAACTTCTCATTAGACTACAAGGCTCCTCAGGGCATAAACGATTTCTACGCCCAGGTGGAGGAGAACCTCAAGGCCTTGCTTTCCAAAGAGGGCAAGTACGTGCTGAACAAGTTCACTGGAACCCTCGTCGTCACTGACAAGAGGAAGAACGTGGAAAAGGTGGAGGAGTTTATCAAAAGGCTAAGGCAGGAGGTGGACAAGCAGGTCCTGATAGAAGCGAAGATAGTGGAGATAGCCCTCTCGGACGAATTTCAGTACGGTATAGACTGGAGCACCTTCTTCAGGGACGTCTTCGGGACGGGGGCGAACGTTACCCTGTCCCAGACCCTGTCCATACCTACGGGTGGTTTCGCAAGCCTAAACGTCGTTTCTTCGGACTTTACAACCCTCATAAACGCACTTGCCAGATACGGTAAAGTTTACACCCTGTCGAACCCGAGGATAATGGTCTCCAACGGACAGAGCGCTCTAATAGCCACCGGGATAGTCACCCCATTCTTCGAGAGGCAAGCTGTGACTGTAACGGCCGCCGTTACCACTCAGCTCCAGGAAAACATAGTGAGGACGAACGTTTTGGAAGGAGTCCTTTTAGGAGTTACGCCTTACGTGGACGACAAGGGTGAGGTAATTCTTAACATAGTTCCCGTATCCACAAGGCTCGAGGGAACGAAAACTCTCGAGAGAAACGGTGAAGTCCTGGCCGAGGCCCCGGTTCTGAACATAAAAGAGACGGGGACGATAGTTAAGGTCAGGGACAACGAGCTAATCGTCATAGGGGGACTTATAGGGGATGTAAAAGGAGTTGAGGAGCGGAAGGTTCCAGGCCTCGGAGACGTGCCCGTTCTCGGATACCTCTTCAAGAGCAAGAGGGTCTTTAAAGAAAAAAGAGAGTTGATAATATTCTTAAGGCCAAGGATAATCCAGTCAGGGTTTTAGGATGAGCCTTATTATAGACATACTCAAAAAGCTCGATGGGAAGGGGAAGAAACCTAAGGTTCATCCTGCTCTCCTAAAAGGAGCTGATGTGTCCTCAGATAGGAAGAGGTACTTATTCCTGGCCTTCTCAATACTCTTTGCTCTTTCCGCTCTCGCCGCTTACTTCGTGAGCGATAAGGTTCTTAGCAGAGCTGTTTATCAGGAGATTGAGATCGTTCCCGCACAGGTAGCTGTGGATAAAGCACCCGAGGAGACCGCCTTTCAGCCACGAGATCAGGTAAAGGCCGAGGAAAAATTGACTCATGAAGAGGAAACGCCGCGTCCAAAAATAGTTAAGGGTGTTCAGGCTGTTGTCGAGGAGGACAAAGAGGAAGAGATAAAAGAAGAAGAGGACAAACCGGAGCCAAAGCCCATTCGCGTGAGCGAGGGATCTGGGGTTGAGAAGATAATCTCTGATATAACCATGGAAAAACCTAAGCCCGCTAACCCGGCAAGAGCTGGCGTGAAACCTCCAATCAGATCGGTATCTGAGTGGTCATTCTCTAAATTTATCTATCTGGCCGACAGGGCTTTCCGTGAGGGCAATCTGCTGGACAGTATGAAGTACTATGAAAAGGCTCTTGATTTTAAGCAGGACAAGAAGGTTGCCAAAAATCTGATTGTAGTTTATGTGAAGCTCGGACTTTACGAGAAGGCACTGTCCCTGCTCTCTAGTATGAAGGATGAGGATCTCGCTTACACGTACCTAGTTGAACTTGCAAGGTCTGGGGAGATAGAGTGGGCTGTGAAGGAAGGGGAGAGGTTAAGAGGTCTGGACAGAAGGGGGAAGGTACTCTTTGCGTTAGGTTACGTGCACGAGATTTCAGGGAACCTGGAAAAGGCTTTAGAAAGTTACAGGTTAGCTTACCACAAGAACCCGGGAGATCCTTACATAGCGGTAAACTATGCCCGTCTGCTCGAAGCTACGGGAAATC
>WFPN01000004.1 GCA_015487535.1 Aquificaceae bacterium | reverse complement strand
ACGCTTAATCATGTCACCACCTCCGAGGCGTTAGATATTCTAACAGGATTTTAAAAATCGGGTGGCCTAACCCCACACCACCGGGGCTATTACCGCGGTAAAGACTATGTTTATTAGAGTCAGCGGCAGCATTATCTTCCATGCGGTCTCCGTTATCTGGTCTATCCTATACCTGGGGAGTGTCCAGTGTAGCCAAAGGATAAAGAGGAAAAGGAGCGTCACCTTAAGGAGGAACCACACATAGGGAGAGAATGGCCCTAAGAAGAACAGGGGATCCACGAAGCCCACGAAAGGAATGTTTATAGGAGACCACCCACCGAAGAAGAGGACTACCGCTATCGCCGAGAGGGACAGAACCTCAACGTACCACTCCACCAGGGGAAAGAGTCCGAACTTCATACCACCGTACTCGACGGTGAAACCGGTAACGAGCTCAGCCTCAGCCTCCTGTATGTCGAAGGGAACCCTACCGGTCTCGGCCAGGAGAGCGAACATAAAGACCACAAAGGCTACCGGCTGAACCCAGACGTACCAGAGGTTCTGCTCTATTTGCTTCTGAACTATCTCGTAGGTAGAAAGTGTCCCGGCGAGTATAAGAGGACCCATCACAGCGAAGGTTATGACAACCTCGTAGGAGATTATTATCCCAGCCTTCCTCATGGAGCCGATCAGCGGATACTTAGAGTTGGAGGCCCATCCCGCAATCGCTATGGCGTAAACCGCAAGGGATCCGAGACCGAAGACGAGCAGAAGACCAACGTTCACATCGGTAAGGATCGGCTTTATCTTGTATCCGAAGATCTCGAACTCCGGGCCGAAGGGAACTACCGCGAACACGAGGGTAGCCGGGACGAGGGCGAGAACTATAGCGAGGTTGTAGAGGAACTTGTTCCCGTATCTGGGGAAGAGGTCTTCCTTTGTTATCAGTTTTAGGCCGTCTGCGAGGGGCTGGAGGAGTCCGTGCCAGCCTACCACCATGGGTCCTGGCCTTCTCTGTATGTGGGCCGCCACCTTCCTCTCAACCCATGTGAGATATGCCCCTACTCCGAGGACTATACCGAGGATCACGAGTATCTTTATGACCGCTATAATCAGACCCGCTACGATGCTCTCCATACACCTCCTCCTAAATCCAGACCTTGGAAAAGTCTATCTCAAACCCGCACTCCTCAAGTTCGAAAGCTACCCTGTCCGTACCAGCGTCCTTAAGCTTTAAAAATCCCCTTTCAGTGTTCCTGTATACCTTGGCTATCTTCCTCTCGGGGTAAAGAAGAACGTAGTACTTAACGCCTTCCCGCTCGTAGATCTCCTTCTTAACCCCCTCGTCCCTTTCCGCGGTAGACTCGGATACCACTTCGAACACTACCTCCGGAGCCTTAAGTATGTAATCCTCAACCTCCTCACAGAGAACGGAAATGTCCGGTCTGAGAACAGTGTCGTGGGACACTATGTAGTCGAGCTCTACCACCACGTTACACTTACCGCATTCCTCAAGGGCTTCCTCCAAAATCGCAGCCAGACGTGTCAGTGTTCTCTGATGGAGGTATTTGGGAGAGGCCAAGGCAATAGGGATGCCCTCTATAAGCTCCCAGTCTCCCTGCCAGTTCTTGTAGTCCTCGTAAGTATAGTGGGGAAGGTAGCGGACCTCTCTCATCTGTCCGTCTCTCCTACAACGGGATCTATGCTCGCCAGAACAGTAACGGCGTCCGCTATAACCCTGTCCTTCATCAGATACGGGTATATGCAGAGGTTGTAGTATGAGGGCGGTCTAACCTTCACTCTGTACGGCTTAACCCCACCGGTAGAGAAGACGTAAAATCCAAGCTCTCCCCTTGGGTTCTCACCCGAGGAGTATATATCCCCCATCGGGACCTTGAGACCTATCCCGTCTATGGTGAGCTTTATCTTCTTCTCTTTAGGAACTTCCGCAAAGAAGGGAGCGTCTTTGGGCATCTTCTCAAGCTTGGCAACGCACTGCTCTATTATCCTTACGCTCTGCCTCATCTCCTCCATCCTGACCAGGTATCTGTCGTAGCAGTCCCCTATGTCTCCAACTGGAATATCGAATTCTACCTCCGAATAGGCGTCGTAGGGTTCGAGCTTCCTCATGTCGTAGGGAATCCCAGAGCCCCTTATCACGGGCCCGGTAACGCCATAGAAGTAGGCATCCTCAGGGGATATAACGCCAACTTCCTTGTTTCTTCTGAGCCATATCCTGTTCCTCGTGAGGATCCTCTCCCAGTCGTCGAGCTCTTTGGGAAACCTCTTTATGAAGGCCTTTATGACCTCCAGTGCACCCTCGGGGAGATCCATCCTCACACCGCCGACACGGGGATAGGAGATCGTGAGCCTCGCCCCCGTTATTCCCTCGAGTATGTCCATTATCTTCTCCCTCTCCTTGAAGGCGTACAGGAAAATGGTCAGCGCCCCGAGGTCGAGGGCGTAGGTCCCGAGCCAGAGGAGGTGAGAGTTTATCCTCTGGAGCTCGGACATCATCGTCCTTATGTACTTGGCTTTCTCGGGCACATCCTCCTCTATCCCGAGCATCCTCTCTATGGCTACAACCCAGGCTTGATTCGAACAGAGGGCCGAAAGATAGTCCATCCTGTCGGTGTAAACTAGGAACTGGTTGTACATCTCGTTTTCGGCGAGCTTCTCCACGCCCCTGTGGAGCTGTCCTAGGATAACGTCCGTTTGGACGATACGCTCCCCCTCGAGGTCGAAGAGAAACCACATCGTCCCGTGGGTTCCGGGATGCAGCGGTCCCCAGTTGAGAACTATCTGGGCCTTCTTCTTGAGCCTCCTTTTCTCAGTTATCTCGAGGTCCTCCAGGGTGGGAACTATCGTGTGTCTCCTCTCGTAGTTCATCGTCCCCTCGAGCTCGTCGCCCCAGAGAACCTCGTTCAGTGAAGGGAGATCCTGCTCGGGAAAGCCCTCGAGGGGGAAATCCTTCCTGAGGGGAAAGTATGGGTATGTGTCCCACATGAAGGCACGCACGAGGTTCTCGTGCCCCTCGTACTCTATTCCGAACATATCGTAGCACTCTCTCTCGGCCCACTTTCCTGCGAACCAGAGCTTCTCTATCGTCGGGAGCTTTCCTTCAGTCCTGGTCTTGACGATCACCCTCTTTCTCTCGTCCACGTTGTAGAGGATATAGAAGGCCTGAAATCTGGAAATCCTGTCCTCGGGGAAAGCTATCAGCCTCTCCTTCACTGCATTTTTGTAGTCCTTCTCCTTCTCCAAAAGCTCCTTCAGATCTACCACCGAGTGGTCTATAAAGAGCTTGAAGCCTTTGTTTTTGAGCTCCTGAAGGAGCTCTATAAGGTTCTCCTTCTTTATGTGAACAGAGGTTTCGTTCCTAGTCTCCACTATATCGATCTCTGAAAACCTCTCCTTAAGATCCATAAAATCCTCAGCCTTAGCCCAGGGCATCAAACTTCCTCCATCTCAAACTGCCAGTTGAGGGCTCCCTTTCTCCAGGCGTAGAGGAGTCCGTAGGTTAATATAAGTATGAAGAGAAACATCTCTATGAAGCCGAACACCCCGAGCCACCTATAGACCACGGTCCACGGAAAGAGGAAGGCGGCCTCTATGTCGAAGAGCAGGAGAAGCAGTCCCAGCAGGTAATACCCCTGGTGAAAGGTGGTCTGGGCGCTCTCGTCGTAGAGGGGAACACCACACTCGTAGGGGTAGTCCTCGTACTCCTGGGGGGTCTTGGGACCGAAGAGCCAGTTTAGAGATATCATCACAAGGGCTATCCCTACCATTATCACGAAGAAGATCAGAAACCCTATGTACTCCATCTTCTCACCTCGTAAATAGAGTCTCAGAAGCTGGCGCGACAAGGGACCAGATCACCTCGGGCACCACAGCCAGGGCTATCGTAAGGACTGTAAGTAATACCAAGGACAGAGCCTCGGCGTAACTCCTCTGTGGGACCACAACATCCTTCTCCTTCTCCTTCATGTACATGAGGACCACGAGCCTGACGTAGTATCCGGTGGAGATCGCGGTAGAGACTATGACTATGAAGGCGAGCCACCAGAGCTGATCGAAGGAAAGAGCCATGAAGACCAGAGTCTTGCCCACGAACCCAACGGTAGGAGGGACACCCAAGAGGGCGAACATATAGACCATAAAGCCGAAGGCGAGGTAGGGAAGGTTAAACCTGAGGCCCGAAAACTCCTGGACCCTGTTCTCCCAGCCTTCCGCCCTCTCTAGCATAGCAACTATGAAGAAGGACCCTGCCGCCATGACGGCGTAGACAACGAGGAAGTAGATGACCGCCTTCATCCCTATGTCTTTTGTAACTGCGACTGCAGCGAGTATGTATCCAGAGTGAGCTATCGAAGAGTAGGCCAGGAGTCTCTTTATATCCTTCTGCACGAGGGCCACAAAGTTTCCGTAAAGCATCGTGGCCGCCGCTATCACTCCAACGGTTAAGGTCCAGGTGAGTGAGAACTTCTCCTGAACCAAGGGCATGATCCTGACCACCGGTATGAAGAAGGCGAGCTTGCCCACCGATGCCATGAAGGCGGTGACCGGCGTGGGAGCTCCCTGGTAAGCGTCCGGGAGCCAGAAGTGGAAGGGAACCGCCCCGATCTTAAGGGCGAAGCCAATGAGGAAGAAGACTATCCCGAGGACTAGGTAGTGATAGTCCTTACCCTGGTAGGTAAATATATCCCTCAGATCTATAGAGCCCGCATAGATATACATGAAGACCGCCCCGTAGGAGGCGAGGGCTATGCTGAGACCTCCGAGGATCAGGTACTTGAAGGCTCCCTCCTTGGAGATGAAGGAGCCCCTCAGGAGGGCCGTCAGTATGTAAAAGCCTATGGATACTAGCTCCAGAGAGACGTAGATGATTATAAGGTTGTAGGAAGAGGCCAGGATCATAGCCCCCAGCAGGGTGAAGGCGAGCATGTAGTAAAACTCACCGTAGAAGGACCTCTTGGAGGAAAAGTACCTCCCCGCAAAGGCGAGGACCGTCAGAGCTATTATCAGGGCGAATATCTTTACTAAGGATCCCAGAGCGTCGCTCGTGAAGCTCCCGTAGAAGGTGTCCCCCTTGAACTGGGCGGACACCCCGATGGACATTAGGGCGAGCACGTAACCTATCGCACTCAGGGAAGGGAGGATTATCTTCTTGAGTTCTTTGGACAGAGCGAGCTCTAAGGTAAAGAGCACGAAGGCCGTAATGAGCACTATCAGCTCCGGAAGAAAAAGGACGAGCCTCGGAAGCTCTATAACCCCTACAAGTTGCTGCAGTTCCATCTCACTCTAACCCCAAGATGTGTCTCAGTATGTAGCTGAGCGAACCGTCAAACATGTTAAAGAACAGATGAGGGAAGAACCCTATGAGAACTATCGGAACCATAAGGAACAGGAAAGAAACCAGCTTAAAGCCCCTTATATCCGTGAAGTGTATCAGGATGCTCTCCTCCTTCACGTCGAGGAAGAGGGTCTTGAGCATATAAAGGACGTAAGCCGCACTGAAGAAGCCACCCACGAGCACAGCGAAAGCGAGCGTGTAAGAGTACTCTCTCGCCGAAAGTATAGTCAAGAACTTCCCCCAGAAGGAGGACCCTCCCGGAAGGCCCATAGCTGCAAAGGCGGTTACCGCAACTATTATCGCGAACACCGGCATGAACTTAACCGACCCCCTGAGGCTCTCCATGTTGAAGGTGTGGAGCCTGTTGTAGATAAAACCTGCCATCATAAAGAGAGAGGCGCTCGTCATACCGTGGGCGAACATCTCTATAACGGACGCCCTCAGCCCCTCGTGGTTCAGGAGGAAGAGGGCCGTAACTATGAAACCCATGTGGGAAACGGAGGAATAGGCAACGAACCTCTTTACGTTGTTCTGGACTATCGTCATCCAGGAGGCGTAGATTATCGTGATTATCCCTATCGCCACCATGAAGGGCATGAGCTTTATGGTCGCATCTGGAAAGAGACCAACGTTAAACCTCAGGAGCGCGTAGGTCCCCATCTTAAGGAGGATAGCGGCCAGAACTACCGAACCTGCGGTGGGAGCTTCTCCGTGAGCGTCTGGGAGCCAGGTGTGAAAGGGAACGAGAGGAGTTTTGACCGCAAAGGCTATGAAGAATAGCAGGAATAGAAATATTCCGATACCCTCCGAGTGGCTCAGGCCCAGGAGGTCAAAGTAGCTAAAGGAGAAGTGCCCCTTCTGGAAGTAGTGCTGAACGGAGACCGCAGCTATACCAAGCAGCAGGAACAGGGAGGAGACGAATATGTATATGAAGAACTTGTAGGCTGAGTAAAGCCTGAGCTTGTATCCCCATATACCTATAGCGAAGAGCATGGGGATGAGGGTAAGCTCGTAGAAGACGTAGAAAACCAGGATATCGAAGCTGGTAAAAACTCCTACCAGAAAGCTCTCGGAGAGCAAAAAGGCAACGTAATACTCCTTCAGTCTCGTGTTAATCTGCCTGTCCCTAACGGACCACAGGATCGCCACAAGAGACACGAGAGTTGTAAGAAAATACATGATCAGGGATAGACCGTCGAGGCCGAGGGCCAGCCTTACGTTAAACTCTTTCAGGAGCGAATAATCTTCGTAAAACTGAACGGCAGAGCTCTTTGAGTAATCGAAAAGGTAAAGGACTACCAACGATATCAGGAAGGTCAAACCAGCTCCCACGATTGAGATGGCCTTTGCGTACCTTTCCTTTAAGAGTATGACCAGCAGAGCGGAGACCGCCGGCACGAGCATAGACACACTAACGAAAGGAAAAGTTCCCTTAATTACCTCCATCATCGTTTACCCTTTTACCCTGTCAAGGGCATAAAGCATTATACCGAGGATGATAATTATCCCAACTAGCAAAAAGAGCACGTAGTTGTTGAGGAGCCCTGTCTGAAGGTTACCGAGGAGCCTGCCGCTCCTGAAGGAGTTTATGGCAAGCCAGTGTATAAATATGTCTATCGACTTTATGTCGAACGCTTTCCAGGTATCCTTAGCCAGCCTGAAGAAGCTCCTGTAGGCCACGTTTATGGCCCCATCTATAAGGAACCTGTCCCCGACAAAGTAGGCAGCCTTGGAAAGGAGCATGTAACCCCTTGCAAAACCCTTGTGGTAGAGCTTCTCGGTAAAGAACTGCTCTTTAAAGGTCTGGGCCACAGGCTTCAGGGTCGCGTAGGCACCCTCGGGTGAGAGAACCCTCTTCACGAAGATAAGGTAGGCTATGAGTATCCCAACTATACCCACGCTCACCGAAGTCACCGCTATATTGAGATGAATCTCTTTATGCTCTCCCCCAACAGCATGCATATACCACCCCTCAAAAAACCCCGCAATAACTGCCATTACCCCCAACACTACCATCGGAACCGTCATAACAGCTCCTACTTCCTT
>WFPN01000003.1 GCA_015487535.1 Aquificaceae bacterium | reverse complement strand
CGGGGTGAACGTTCTCGGTCCACCAGCTCGGTTCTATATCTTCAGGGCTCCAGCCCAGTATCCTCTCGACGTTTGGACTCACGTATATGAGCTTCAGTGGATGTGGAGGCGAAGCCTCCACGAGGTATAGAACGTACGGGCTCTTCTCCAGGAGAAGACTTTGGAGAAAGCTCAACTCTGCCCCCTCGAGGAATTTGGAAACTACCCTTGAAACCTCTCTCAGGAGCTCAAGCTCTTCCTCCGAGAGCTTTCTCTTCTCTTTAAAGAGAAAGCCGATCACGCCCCAATCCCTTTCCCCCACCTTTACGGGAACGCTCACGCCACTCCTGGCCCCCGCCTCCTTTACGAACTCGGGTATCTCGAACCTGCTTTCAGAGAGAAGATCCTCGCTGAAGACTACCTTCCCCTCCTTCAGTGTGTAGAGAGCTTTGGAATTGCCCTTAACCTCCGCATCCTCGAACCCTTCCAAACCCTTCTGAAACTTAAGACGGAACGAATCATCCCCTTCTAACCTAAGGACCTTGTAGAAGTCGGCCCCAAGGACTTCCGAGACCCTATCTCCAACACTTCTGAGAAACTCGTCAGGATCCTTACAGCCCAGCCCCTCTAGACAGAGGTCGAGCAAGGTTCTGTAAAGCTCCATGTAACTAAATTTTATCGCTTTTGGCTAAGATTCCTTGAGTGGGTGGTTTATCCTTCAGGCTATCGGGAGTGTGGGGCCGAATTTGTTAGGGTTCGAGAGAAAGTCTTTTTCAGAAAGCACTACCAGGTCGAAGTCCAAAAAGAGCTTATCGGATACGATATCGAATACCTCCCCGTAAACCTCCCAGAAGTTATCCTTACCGATATCTTCCACGATAACGAGCAAATCCACATCGCTCAGGCCGTGTTCCTCTCCCCTTGCGAAGGATCCAAATAGCCTGACCTCTTTAACGTAGGGAAGTTTGTTCTTAAGCTCGCGGGTTACCTCCCTGAGTCTTTCAAGGATCTCTTCTTTTTCGATATGAATTGCTTTTACAGAACCTAAGGATCTCACCTGCCGCATCTACGGCCTCCTGTGCCTCATCAAGAGTAAAGTAGTCCGCCGGTTTGCCGCTCGCAAACCCGTTTGGATAACGGGTAGGAATGTAATACTTGTCGAGGAGTTTAGCCAGGCGTTCCACACTTTCTGGTACACTTACCTTTCTTTCAAGAGCCTTTATAGCCTTTTCCGCGGACTGCTGGGCGGTAAAGCAGGCCCATTCGTAAAAACCATGCTCCACGTCAAGTTTGGCTCTCTCCAAATCTCTTTCCGCCTGTTCCATCCAGTCCTTCCACCTGTTCATGGGATATATTTAACCCCATGAAGATAGGCGTCATAAGTCTCGGGTGTTCCAAGAACCTGGTTGATTCGGAAATTTTACTTGCAAGACTCAGATCTGCAGGAGTGGAGCTTACACCGGACATAGACTCCGCAGACTGCATCATAGTCAATACATGCGGTTTTATAGAGGATGCGAAGCGTGAATCCATAGAAACTATCCTGGAGGTAGCGGACTCGGGTAAGAGGGTGCTCGTTATGGGGTGCCTCGTGGAGAGGTATAGGCAAGAGCTTGAGAAGGGGCTTCCTGAGGTGGAAGGTTTCTTTGGAACCCAGAGCTGGGATGATATACTGAAGCACCTGGGCTTGGAACCCAGATACAGCGGCTCCTTCAGACTGCTCACCACTCCCAGGGCTTACGCCTACCTGAAGATAGCCGAGGGCTGCAACAGGTTGTGCTCATTCTGTGCCATACCGAGGATAAGAGGAAAACACAGATCGAGGCCTATAGAGGAGATAGTTTCGGAGGTGAAGGACCTCGCTTCGCGAGGTGTTAAGGAGATAAACGTGGTCTCGCAGGACACCACCTTCTACGGGAAGGACCTGTACGGCGAGTTTAAGCTGGTAGACCTCCTCAAGGAAATGGAGAAAGTAGAAGGCATAGAGTGGATCAGACTACTTTACCTCTACCCCACCGAGGTAAGCGACGAGCTTATAGACTTTATACGCGATTCGGAGAAGGTGGTTCCATACTTCGATATACCGATCCAGCATATCTCGACCCCGGTACTCAAGAGCATGAGGAGGGGATACGACGAGAGGTTCGTAAGAAGCCTTATAGACAAGATAAGAAAAAAGATTCCCGAAGCCGTCCTGAGAACTACCCTTATAGTAGGGTATCCGACCGAGAGGGAGGATGATTTTAAGGCGCTCAAGGAGTTCATCGAGGAGGGCCACTTCCACTGGCTCGGGGTATTCACATACTCCCATGAGGAGGACACGCACGCCTTCAATCTTGGAGATCCCGTGCCGCAGGAGGTAAAGGAGGAGAGAAGAGATCGGTTGATGGAAATCCAGAGGGAAGTGACTAGGAGAAAGAACGAAGAGCTTATCGGGAAGAAACTGAAGGTCCTAGTGGAAGGATACTCGGAGGAGTTCTCCTTCGTTCCTAAGGGCAGAGCTTACATTCATGCTCCAGAGGTGGACGGTGTTATCTACGTAGAGAGTGAGGAAGAGTTTTTAAAGGAGGGAGAAATTGTTGAGCTTGAGGTAACCCAAGCGACCGATTACGATCTCGCAGGAGTTATAAGGAAATAAGAATATAACGATATAACTTAGAGTTTTTGGAATATAAGAAAGTCAAAAATATAGATCCCAAAGGCATGGGGGTAAAATCCCTAAGTAGAACTAGTAAGGGAGGTAGAACCATGAGAAAAGCTCTGCTGTTAGGCGCTCTATTCTCGAGTGCAACCTTAACCTTCGCTACTAACGGGGACAACCTTATAGGTCTTACCCCAGCCTCAAGGGGTATGGGTGGTATCGGTGTAGGTATGCCCGTGGGACCAGTTGACTCTATCTTCAGGAACCCTGCCTGGATGAGCGTCATGGAGAACAAGTTCACCGTTCAGTTCGGTGGAATACTCTTTATGCCGAAGGTGAAGGCTAAGATGGATATACCAGCAGTTGGTTACTCCACAGGAGAACATAAAAGTAAAGCGGACACATTTGTAGTTCCTGAGATAGGAATAGTTCATAGAATTAGCGATAGGCTTGTGTTCGGTATAGGTGCTTTTGGTGTTTCCGGTATGGGCGTTGATTATAGAAATGTAAAGGACCCTATGAACCAACCTGCTTTCCAAAACATGCATACTACATTCCAGTTTATGAGGATTATTCCCGCAGTTGCTTTTCAGGTAAATGAAATGATAACTGTATCTGGTGCACTTCATGGAGCCTGGGGGTCTCTCGATATGGGTCAGGGACAATCTCAGGCATTAGGACTAGGTGCTCAAGTTGGCGCTTCTCTCAATTTTGGGGACTTTCTATATGGAGGTATAACCTATCAAACCTCTGTTCCTATGACATATAAACGTGTATTTGACTTTGACTGTTATACGATGGGAGGGTGCGATGGAACATTTGAAGATTTCAAACTTGAACAACCCCAAGAATTTGCAATAGGTTTAGGAGCAGCTCCCTTAGATGGTCTTAAAGTGGGTATAGACGCAAGATGGATAAACTGGAAAGACGCGAAAGGATATAAAAAGTTTGGGTGGAAAGACCAGTGGGTAATAGCTATAGGTGCTGAATATAAGCCAATAGAAAAACTTTCACTTAGGGCGGGATATAATTACGGCAAATCTCCTATAAGGAGTAAAAATCTAACTGGTGCTCCTGCGGAGACTTTTTCAAGTTCGGGAGGAGGTGCAGTATTTACAGACGATATGATTGCTTTCTTTAATTTAGTGGGATTTCCAGCCATAACAGAACAACATATTTCTCTTGGAGCCGGCTATGAGTTCACAAAGACATTTAGCGTAGATGTTTCTTATGTACATGCTTTCAATAAAAAAGTTGAGTCCTCTGGATTATGCGCTGGTTTAACCGGTGGCATGATGGGTGGTCCATACAACTGTTCAATCTCTGCCAAAAACGCCCAGGACTCAATATCCGTCGGTCTGAACTGGAGGTTCTAAGAAGTCTCTACGCTCCCTCCCGGCCGGGAGGGGGTTCTTTTACTCCCCTATTATCTTGATTATTACCCTTTTAGGACGCTGTCCATCAAACTCAGCGTAGAAGATCTCCTGCCAAGGCCCCAGATCGAGTCTTCCGTCCGTTATCGGAAGAACTACCTGGAGGTGAACGAGCAGGTTCTTGAGATGGGCATCCCCGTTGTCCTCTCCAGTCAGGTGATGTTTGTAATCCTCTCTAAAAGGAGCGAGTCTCTCGAGCCACTCCCAGATGTCCTCGTGAAGTCCCTCTTCGTCATCCTGGATTATGACCGCGGCGGTCAGGTGCATGGCAGAAACAAGACAAAGACCTTCTCTTACCCCCGACTCTTCCACCGCTTCCTTGACGGTATCCGTTATCCTTATAAGCTCTCTCCTCTTTTCTGTCTTGAAGGTCAGGTACTTGGTGTAGGACTTCAACTCAGTTTACCTTAAGCTCCTCGAGCTTACTCCTTATCTCCTCGAGCTTGCCTTCCAGTTCCCTTACCTGCTCCATAGTCTTTGGGCAGTAGAAGACTTCTCCCTTGGAAACGTACCTAGCTCTCTTTTTGAGGTCCTTTATCCTCCTCCTTATCCTCCTCATATCCGAGAGGTAGAACCATCTTGCTATGGAGCTTGCAGTTTTGAGGAGGTCCTTATCGTTAGCTCTCAGTTCCCTCTTGAGCCTTCTTCTCTCCTTCTGGCCCGCGTGGAAGGAGAGGAGCTGAACAGTTTTCTTCCCCTTACCTTCCTTGACTATATCCTCCATCACGCTCCTGAAAGAACCCTGAAACTTCTTCTTCGTTCTCCCTATCTTTGCCCAGAGTTCCATTCCTTCCACCTCCTCGGAGAGAGTGCATATTATAGCACGATGGTTTATCATACAAACCATGCAGCTCAACTTGAAGGAAGAGGAGGTCAAAGTACTCTCAAAGAAGTACAACGTCATCCCGGTCTATACCGAGATCCTCGCGGATGTGGAAACCCCCCTTTCGGTATTCCTGAAACTCCAGGAGAAGGGTAGGTTTAACTTCCTGCTTGAGAGCGCCGAGGGGGGCGAGAAGTGGGGAAGGTTTTCCTTTATGATAAGCGGCTCCTCCTTCTACATAAGGACAAAAGGTTCCTATGGAGAGGTCTACGACAGGGGAAGGGTGAGGTTCTTTGAAACCCAGGATCCCGCAGGCGTGGTCGAGGAAGTCATAAAGGGCTTCAGACCTTACGACGATCCGAGCCTTCCAAGGTTCTGGGGAGGGCTGGTGGGCTACATAGCGTACGATGTGGTGAAGTTCTACGAACCCGTTGGAGACGAAAATCCCGATCCGATAGGGGCCTGCGATCTATACATGGTCCTGACCGACGGGGTCGTGATACATGACAACCTTACCGGGAAGATAAAGATCGTCTATCCCATACTGACCGAGAGGGGCGTGGAGAACGAGTACAGGAGGGCCGAGGAGTTCATAAGAAGAACCATCGACAAACTAAAGAGTCAGAGCGCCAGGCACATATCCTTCGAGGAGAAGGATCCGGACCTCTCCCTCTGGGAGTCCAACTTCTCAAAGGAAGAGTTCGAGAAGGTAGTTCTAAGGGCCAAGGACTACATAGCTCAGGGGGATATAATACAGGTGGTTCTCTCCCAAAGATTTAGGAGGGTTTTCGAGGGAGATCCCGAGAATATATACAGGGTTCTGAGGTATCTGAACCCATCTCCCTACATGTACTACCTAGACTTCAGAGAGCTTAAGGTAATAGGCTCCTCTCCCGAGGTCCTCGTCAGGGTCGAGGGAAGGAGGATAGAGACGAGGCCGATAGCCGGCACGAGGCCGAGGGGAAAGACTCCGGAGGAGGACAGGAAACTCGAGGAGGAACTCCTCCGGGACGAGAAGGAGAGGGCTGAACATCTCATGCTCGTGGATCTCGCCCGTAACGATCTGGGTAGGGTGTCAGAAATAGGATCCGTGAAGGTTGAAGACTTCATGAGGGTGGAGAGATACTCCCACGTGATGCACATAGTGAGCGATGTGGTTGGAAACCTGAGGGAGGGATTGACCGCCCTCGACGTTCTCAGGGCTGCCTTCCCGGCGGGAACCGTCTCTGGTGCCCCTAAGGTGAGGGCAATGCAGATAATAGAGGAGCTCGAGAAGGAGAAGAGGGGGATATACGCCGGAAGCGTAGGTTACGTCTCATTCCAGGGGAACATGGATATGGCTATAGCGATAAGGACGGCTGTGATCAGGGACAGGGAGGTGTTCGTCCAGGCGGGGGCTGGCATAGTGGCCGACTCAGTTCCAGAAAGGGAGTGGGAGGAGACGGTGAACAAGGCCAAGGCCCTTATGAAGGCCGTGGACACAGCGGGATCAATCGATGTAGAGGGATAGATCTGGAACTCCAAAGATCTTCTTTACCTCCGCCTTTACTAGCTCTCCGTAGATCTCCTTGTTATCTTTGAACTCCTTGTACTTCTCCTTTATCTTCTCCCTCTCCTGCCTGTCTAGTTTTCTCCATAGGTTTCTAACTATCCGGGTCTCTATCTCCTTCAGGATCCTCTGGGCCTCCTCCTCGCTCGCCGGTCTCTCAACCTTGGCTTTTACCATGCCCTTAACGAGCTCCAGCTTTTCCCAGAACCTCCTCTCCCAGTCTATCTCGGCACGCTGGGCTTCCAGTCTAAGATGGTTCTCGTAGGTCTCCATAACATTCTTGAAGCATAAAAACAAGGGGTACTTGCTCCTTTTTAAAGGGTTTATGGACCTGTAGCACTCCTCAATCCCTCTTTTCACAACGCTTTCAGGGATACCCATCTCGTCGAGGAACTTCAGGAAGAGCTTTTCTCTTGGGGATAGAAAGAACACTCCTCCCTTCAGCCGGAGGATGAAGTCTTCCAGATCCTTTGAGTAGCTCATCTTATGCAGGCGACCGCGACCGAGTAATCCCTCTCATGGGAGAGTGATACGATAACCTCTCTACCCTGAAGTATCTCGGCTACATCTTCCCTGTGGATAACCACCTTGGCTGGCCTCCCCCTGTTCCCCAGGACCTCTATCTCCTTAAACCTGAGGAGTACGCCGAACTCTGTGTAGAAAGCCTTAAGGACCGCCTCCTTGCAGGCCCACCTTGCGGCCAGGCAAGGGATAGAGCCTTCCTGTGAGTTACAGTAATCGAGCTCCCTCTGGGTGTATATCCTCCTGAGGAACCTATCTCCGAACCTGCTTACAGCCTCCTCTATCCTGGAGTTCTTAACTATGTCCACACCTATCATGAGGAGATAAGGTTATCAGATCCTACCAGATCGAGGAAGCGTTTGACGTAGTTTCTAGTCTCCAAAGGCAGTTTCTGAGGGTTCCTGAGAAGCTCTTCCTCCCCGTGTTTCAGAACGTTACCCTCTCCCCAGTTGTAGGCTATCAGAACTGCCAGCCAGCTCTTGAATTTGCTTTTCAGGTATTTTAGATACCTTACCGCAGCCTCGGTGGACTTTACGGGGTCTAACCTCTCGTCCACACTGCCGTCCACCCTGAGGCCGAATGCTCTTGCGGTGTTAGGCATAAGCTGCCATATACCAGCTGCCCCTTTCTTGGAAACAGCTTTTGGGTCGTAGTTACTCTCTATCTCAGGTATCAGGGCGAGCCACTCGGGGAGCCCTTCCCTTCTGAGAACGCTCCTTACATGTTCCTTAACAGATTCTTTGTTGGGCTGGTTCTTTTCATAGCTCTCAACTATGAACCTCGCCAAGCCCACACCCCCTCCTTCGGCCAGCCTCTTGCTGACCCCCTCCAGGAACATGTCGTAATACATCTTCTGATAGAAGCTCTTTTTCCTGAGTATGGGCCTGTAGGCCTCCTTAAGTATCTGCTTTATCATTATCGCCTCGAACTCTTTGGCCACTTCCTTTACATCCTTCTTCATCAGATCCCTATAGTTGTAGGATGGATTTGAGAAGTAAACCCTCATAACACCTCCAGCTTAGCTTTGAGAGCACCGGCCTCCTTTATAGCCTGGAGAACAGAGATTATCTCCCTTGGAGTTGCACCTATCCTGTTTAGGGAGTTTACGAGCTCCCCAACGGTAGTTCCCTTGAGGGGGACTAGTCTTTTCTTTTCCTCGACCACCTGGATCTCGGTTCTTGGGACCACCTTGGTCTCTCCGGGTGACAGAGGAGGAGGCTGGACCACCTCGGGAGTCTCCTTTATCTTAACCACAAGGCTTCCAACCGCCACGGCAACGGGGCTTATCCTAACGTCTCCCCCAAGCACTATCGTTCCGGACCTTCCATCCACAACGACCGTAGCGGTCTGGGAGGTCTTAACCTCCAGGTTTTCTATCGTGGCGAGAAAGTCCACAGGGTTCGTATCCTTGGGAATCTTTACCTTCACCGTGGCGCTGTCCAGGGCCCTGGCCAGTTCGTGTCCGAACCTTTGGTTGATCACATCCTGAACGGCCTTCGCCGTGGTAAAGTCCGGGTAGTCAAGGATTATGTTCACCTCGCTCACGTTCATATCGAAGGGAAGATCCCTTTCCAGGACCGCTCCGTTGGGGATCCTTCCTACTGTGGGAACGTTCTTCACTTGTCTGGCCCCCCTTCCCCTGGCCTCGTAGCCACCCACTATAACCTGTCCCTGGGCCAGGGCGTATATCCTCCCGTCCGGACCCCTAAGGGGTGTTAGAAGCAGTGTTCCCCCTTCCAGGCTCTTCGCATCTCCGATCGATGACACGCTCACGTCGAACCTCATCCCCGCCTTGGCGTAGGGAGGGACCTTGGCCGTAACCATAACGGCAGCTACGTTCTTCACCGTTATCCTGTTTGGATCTACCACTATCCCCATCTTCTGAAGGGCGTTCGCCAGGCTCTTCACGGTGAACTGGGTTGCCTTACCGTCCCCAGTTCCCCTGAGGCCCACAACCAGGCCGTATCCCTGAAGGTAGTTGATCCTGTTCCCCTCTATGGTGGCTATGTTCTTTATCTTCTCCCCGAAGGAGAGGCCAAAAAGCAGAAGTATCAGAAGGGGAAGATAATTGCGAATATCCTTGCCAGCCATCCCGGCTTTCCTCCTTCGGCCATGTATCCCTTCCCATCGAGGAATATCTCCATGTTGGCGATCTTGTCGCTCGTCACAGTGTTGTTGCTATCTATGTCCTCGGGTCTTATTATCCCCCTGAGAACGAACTCTCTCTTCATGCCGTTCACCACGATGTACTTCTTAGCTTCTATTAACATCGTCCTGTTCGGGTAAACTTTTACCACCCT
>WFPN01000002.1 GCA_015487535.1 Aquificaceae bacterium | reverse complement strand
GCTCTGGTGCTCACCATCATAAGGCTTGCCATCGGCGTAAGGGTATCCTCCGAGGAGGAGACCCAAGGGCTTGACACATCCGTTCACGGGGAAGAAGCTTACAACAGATGAGTCTGCTTAAGGTAGAAGGCCTGAACCTATGGTACGGGGATAAAAAGGTTCTCCACGATGTCTCCTTTGAGGTTGAAGAGGGTGAGATCCTCTGCATAGTGGGTGAGTCTGGATCCGGGAAGTCCTCCATCCTTTACTCTATCCTCCGGCTCCTCCCTGAGAGCTCCAGGGTAGAGGGTAGAATCATGTTTGCCGGCAGGAATCTCTTAGATCTTTCTGAAAGGGAGATGAGGAATGTGAGGGGGAAGGAGATAGGTATGATATTCCAGGAACCTTCGGCCTACCTCGATCCCCTATTTACCGTGGGGTCCCAGATAAGGGAGACCTTCGAAAGCCATTTTCCCAATAAAAAGGGAGAGGCATATGAGAGGACCTTGGAGGCAATGAAGAACGCGGGCATACCCTCTCCGGAGGAGAAGTACCGCTCTTACCCCCATCAGCTTTCAGGGGGGCTCAAGCAGAGAGTGTGTATAGCTATGGCCACTGTATGCGGGCCGAAGCTCCTCCTGGCCGATGAACCCACAACGGCACTGGACGTGTCCGTTCAAAAAAGGATACTGAACCTCTTCAGGAGGATAAGATCGGAGGGACGATCGGTAATACTCGTGACCCACGACTTTGGCGTCGTGGCCGAGGTAGGGGATAGAGTTGTGGTGCTTAAGGACGGGAGGATAGTGGAAAGGGGTGACGTTTACAGCGTTTTCGATAGTCCTAAGGATAGCTACACGAAGATGCTGCTGGAGGCTATTTAGGGAAAGAACTTCCTAAAGCCCTCGATTATCTTATCCGCGTTTACCTCGTAGGTTCCCTTTGATATCTCTGCCTTTATCCTCTTGACCTTCTCAGATAGGTCCTCGTAGTCCGCCTCGAGGGCCTTCCTCGCAACGTCGGAGATCTCTACCACGTCCTGGCTCTCGCTTACCCCACTTACCTGGGAGATCTCCTTCTTCTTTATCTTCTTCTCGGTCTCCAAGGCCTGGCTTATAAGCCTGTTTATGTTTACCCTGTCTATCATCTCACTAAATAGTATCGGTAGAGTATAAGAATTTTTCAATACTTTTATAGGCCTCCGGTATGGAATCTATGAGATCCCTCGCCCTCAAGCTCTCCGTGTGCATCTTCCTCTCCGCTATCTCCCCTGCGAGTCCGTGCAGGTAAACCCCCAGCTTCAGAGCCTCCTCGGTAGGCATCTTGCCCATCAGTGAGATGAGAATTCCCGACAGTACGTCTCCGACTCCGCCCTTGGCCATGGCGGGCGTACCCCTGGTGGAGATATAAACCCTGCCTTCGGGCGTTGCCACAACCGTCCTCGCTGCCTTGAGGACTAGGTAGCATCCGTACTCTGTTGCGAAGTTCCTTGCCAGGTCGAACTGCTTTGGAGCTACCTCCCTAGTGTTTACTCCTGTCAGTCTTGAGAACTCTCCAACGTGCGGTGTGAGCACGGTAGGCGCCTTTCTCCTTTTCAGTATCTCCAGATCTCCGAGGTCCGCCAGATTGTTTATTCCGTCCGCATCTATGAGTAGGGGCTTTTCCCACCTGAGGAGTATCTCTCTCAGGATGTCCTGACCCTCTTCGTATCTGTCCATTCCCATCCCTACGGCGGCTGCCGAGAACCTCTCCTGCATCTCAAAGATCTTCTCTATACCCAGGAAGGAGAGCCTTTCGGCCCCTTCTAGGGGAAGGCTCATCTCCTCTATCAGGGCGCTCTCGATTATCCGGTCCAGGTCGGCGGGGATACCTACCGTCACTAAGCCGCTTCCGGTCCTCGTCGCCGCCTGAGCTGCCATTATCACAGCTCCCGTTTTTCCCCTGCTCCCGCCAATTATGAGAACGTGCCCCTCCCTGTTCTTGTAGGTATCCGGTTCCCTCCTGGGGAGCCTTAGTTCTTGCGGCTCTATCGTCTCCCTCCAGATGTTCTCTGCCAGCTTTGTAGGTATGGATATATCAACCACCTTCACCTCACCGCAGAGCTTGGCGCTCGGGTAAAGGACGTGGCACACCTTCGGGAACTGGAAGGTAACGGTCAGATCCGCCCTTACGGAAGGTTCGAAGATCTCTCCGCTGTCGGCCCATAGACCCGAGGGCAGGTCCACAGCAACCGTGGGAACATCGGATAGGTTCACCCTCTCTATAAGCTCGGCCACCCTACCCCGAACCGGGGGTATGAAGCCTGTGCCGAAGATGGCATCGATTACGAGGTCGTATCCATTAAAGTCCGGTTCCTTCTTTAGCTCCTCAAGTCCGAGGTTTCTGAATATCCTAAGCTGGAGCTGGGCGTCACCCTTTGACTCTCCCAGGGGTAGGAACAGATCGACTTCCCTACCCCTCAGATGGAGCATCCTCGCTAAAGCTATGCCGTCCCCTCCGTTGTTACCTTTGCCCGCTATCACGAGTATCCTCTTGGCCTCAGGAAACTTACTCTCTATAGCCAAGAGAGCCCCCCTCGCCGCGTTTTCCATAAGTACCTGGGAGGGGATCCCTATCTCCTCTATAGTTATCCTGTCCAGCCGGGCCATCTCTTCGGCCGTCAGAACCTTCATGAATTAAAATGATAACAGTTATGCTTGAGAAGATAATCAGCGCCTTCAAGGAGAGCGCTGAGGTTAAGCTCGCCTTCGTAGAGCTCTACAAGGATCAGATCTACCAGGTAGGTTCCATAATGGCGACCGCTTTGAAAGACGGCAACAAGATCCTTCTGTTCGGCAACGGTGGAAGTGCGGCCGATGCCCAGCACATAGCCGCGGAGATAGTGGGGAGGTACAAGAAGGAAAGGAAGGGCCTCCCGGCTATAGCTTTAACGACAGACACCTCCATACTCACGGCTGTAGGGAACGATTACGGTTTCGAGACCATATTCGAGAGGCAGATAGAGGCCCTCTGCCTGCCAGGTGATGTGGCCATCGGTATAACCACCTCGGGAAACTCGGAGAATGTGGTGAGGGGGCTCAGAAAGGCTCATGACCTGGGGGCTACCACTGTGGCCTTCACGGGCAGAAACGGTGGGAAGGTTGCCCAGATAGCCCACTACACATTCGTCGTCCCCTCTTACGAGACGCCGAGGATCCAGGAGTGTCACATTACCCTGGGTCACGTTCTGTGCGAGATAATCGACGATATGCTATGAGCAAGGTTGCGCTCTTTGTAAAAGATTCTGAAGAGGCTAAGAGTACTGCTTCCGAGATACTGGAGTTCCTCAAAAGCAAAAACTACAGGGTTCTGAAACTGCTGAACAGGCCAGAGCTCACAAGAGGGGTAAGCTTGAGGGGTGTTAGGTTGATGGTAGTGGTGGGAGGGGATGGGACCTTCCTTGCCGGAGCACGTCTGGCCTCGAGGTTCGGAGTCCCGTTGGTCGGCGTGAACGAAGGAAGGTTTGGCTTCCTTACGGAGATGGAAAAACACGAGGCGATCGATATACTCAGGGAAGTCCTCTCTGGAAGGATAGAGAAGCAGAGGAGGATGATGCTCTCTACGTACCTTGTAAGGGGCAAAGTTAGGAAGTTCCTCGGAGACTACCTTAACGACGTGGTCGTCTCCAAGAGCGCTATAGCGAGAATCATGGAGATAGAGGTTTTCGCCAACGAGGACTTCATGGTTCACATCTACGGGGACGGAGTTATAGTCTCCACCCCCACCGGGTCTACAGCCTACGCCCTCTCCGCGGGAGG
>WFPN01000001.1 GCA_015487535.1 Aquificaceae bacterium | reverse complement strand
GCCTTGTACTGCTCGAGTGCCTTCTGGAACCTTCCGGCGTGGGACTTCTCAGCCCTTGCGAGGGTCTCGAACCACTCGGCTATCTCGTCGAAGCCCTCTTCCCTTGCAACCTTGGCAAAGCCGGGGTACATCTCGGTGTACTCGTAGGTCTCACCAGCTATGGCGGACTCGAGCATCTCCTCGAGGGAGTTTATCGTCTTGTCGGTTGCGGGATCTACACCGCCGTACTTCCTCATCATATCCAGGTGTCCGAAGGCGTGTCCGGTTTCACCCTCGGCGGTCTCCCTGAATATGTTGGCTACATCGGGATATCCCTGTATGTCAGCTTCCCTTGCGAAGTAGAGATACCTTCTGTTAGCCTGGGACTCTCCAGCGAAAGCTGCCTTGAGGTTCTCAAGGGTCTTTGTTCCTGACAGGCTCTTGCTCATGGCTTTCACCTCCTCCTTAGGATTTTATCTATTATTATATGCGAAAAATTTTCAAAAGGCAAGAGGGATATCACAAACTCTATTAAACCTTTTTTATAAAGGTCTTTGTAAGATCTCCTGCCCGAGAGGAGGTCGAGGAACCTGTCCATGGCGTGCCCCCCACCCATCCTGAAGGCGGCCCTTTGAAAGGTGTACGCGAGCCTCGCTATCCTTCCCGCGTAGTAAAGCTCCGGGAAGATCTCCCCTTCTACTCTTTTCCTGTAAACTTGGTAAGCCCTATCAGGGCTTTGAACGATAGACTCGGCGAGTATTTTCCCGCCGAGAACTCCGTAGTATATCCCTTCTCCAAGTAGGGGATCTACCATGTTCGCCGCATCGCCGACCAGAAGAACCCTATCCCTTCCGAGCTGAAGATCTCCCCGTTCGGTTGCGAAAGGTATCATCCACCCCTTCACTCCTTTTATATCTACACCGTTCAAGAGCCAGTGATCTCTTACATAGCTTTTCAACACGCGTAGCGTGTTCTCCTTACCCGTTGTGGCAAGCCCCACACTCACCCTGCTGCCCTTTGGGAAAATCCAGCCGTAACCCCTTTTGACTATCCCTATGTCTATTACCACCTCCTCTCTGAGATCCCCCTCGGTCCAGAACTCTACCGAGCGGAAGAACTTTTCCTTTTCAAGTCCCAGCTGCTTCCCCACCCTCGAATAAAAACCGTCCGCCCCGACGAGAAACTCAGCTTCAACCTCGCCTCTGTTCGTTCTCACGCGGAGCGTCCTTCCCTCCTCAAAACCGAGGAACTCCGTTTCACCCCACACATCCACACCTTTGTCGGCGGCACTCTTTACCAGGAAGTGATCGAAGCTCGCCCTGTCGATTATGTAGGCTATAGGCCTTTCCGAAGTCCTGCGGTGGAACCTCTCACCCCTAAAGCCGAGGAAACCTCCCTTCACGGTGTTCAGGACCTCAGACTCCCAGCCTTCGGGCAGGAGTGGAACTATCCTCGCGGATAGACATCCAGCACACAGCTTGAATCGGGGGAGCCTTTTCTTCTCCACCAGGAGGACCTTGGCTCCTTTCTCTGTCAGAAAGCGAGCGGTGCTCGCTCCAGCCGGTCCTCCTCCTACAACGACGACGTCGTACCTCACAACCTTATAATTATCCCCCATGGAACTCAAAGAGGCTCTCATCCTGGGGGTGGTGGAGGGGCTAACTGAGTTCTTACCCGTATCCTCGACGGGGCATCTTATCCTCACGGCCCATATACTAGGTATTCCCCATGACGAGTTTACCAAGAGCTTCGAGATAGCCATTCAGCTGGGATCTATCCTTGCCGTGATCCTCATATACTTCGAGCGTTTTGTAAAGGACTTAGAAACCTGGAAGAGGGTGATCCTGGCCTTTATACCAACGGGACTTATCGGTTTCGCCCTTTACAAGGTCATAAAGGGCTTCCTGATAGGGAACGATCTTATAGTGGTGATAAACCTGTTCTTAGGGGGCATACTTCTAATACTTGCAGACAGGTACTGCGATAGGTTCTGTTATCTCAAAGATATAGACGAGCTTCCCCTGAAGAAGGCTCCCCTGATAGGTCTCTTTCAGGCCCTTGCGGTCGTCCCGGGTGTCTCACGTTCCGGCGCCACAATAGTAGGCGGAATGCTGATGGGACTTTCGAGAAAGAGCGCTGCAGAGTTCTCCTTCATACTCGCCGTCCCGACCATGCTCGCGGCCACAGGCTACGATCTTCTCAAGACTGGAGGTAGGTTCGAAGGGGCACAGTGGGAACTCTTAGGCGTGGGGTTCCTGACCGCCTTCTTAACAGCAATGCTTACAGTGAAGCTCTTTCTGAAGTTCCTCAACTCTCACGGATTTACAATCTTTGGGATCTACAGGATGGTGGTGGCCCTCCTCTACGCGGCTACCTTCCTCCTGTAACGGAGCTGTGTTATCCTCACGATCGTGAATATAACGGTTCCCACAAAGCCGAGCATACCCACCAGGAACAGATAGCCTCTAAACTTCTCAGGGAGGGCTACCTCACCCCTCGCGATCCTCAGGGCGTTTGCAAACTCCAGTCTGTCGAAGGTGACACCGTACATGTACTTTCTGATTACCATGTCCTTGTCCAGGAAAACTACCATGTTGGGATGGACGAACTCCCTGTTAGGGAGGGTAGCGAACCTGAAATCTATCGCATCGAGAAGCTCGAAGAGCTGGGATTTATCCTTCACCATAACAACCTTCCACTCCTCGCCCAGGGAATGCTCCTTCTTGAACCTCTTGAGGTCTGCGATAGAGTCCTTTGGATCGAAGGTCAGGCTGAGAATGTAGAAGTCCTTACCTGGCTTTCCAAAAAGCCCAACGGTTTTCTTCAGGCTCTCGGTGATTATGGGGCAGGCCGAGGTGCAGTGGGTGTATATCGGGCTCAGGATAACGGGTTTTCCTTTAAGCTGGTACAGGTTGAATTCCCTCCCTTCCGAATCCACTAAAACCACGTCGGGAACCTGGTTTCCAAGGGTTCTGCTCTCGTTGGGAGGTATCCCCGTCCCTCCTGTCTGAGCCACTACGAAGGAAAAAAGAAAAAGGAAAAAAAGGGGGATGAGGGGAGCCGGAAAACGCATCTCACCTCTCCTCCTTCATAGAGAGTTCCTTGGTCTCTGCCTCGGTCTGCTGGAGCTGCTTCAGAGGCATGGGGAACTGCTCGTTATAAGCCGGGGAGTTGTAGAAGACACCCCTCTGGGTAACGTCGTATAGGGGAGGTATATATGAGAGAACGGCGAGCAAGACCGCCGCTACGGTCCATCCCTTGAGGTTGTTCAGAACTGGGGTCGGGGCGTCGTGATAGGCCTCCGCTATGGGAAACTCAACCACCGACTCCCTAACCTTAGGAGCCAGAAGGGTCCCGAAGAAGGCGACCAGGAAGAGCACGAAACCTATACCCAATAGGGCACCGCCGACGACCGAGAGCTGGGCGTATCCTACCCACTCGGGTCTGTAGAGGGGAGAGTCGGGGTTGAGGTAGGTGAGGCCCGCGTTCGTCCTTCTGGGGAAACCTTCGAGGGCACCGCCCACCATCATAGCGTAGGAGAACATGAACATACCCTGCATCCAGAAGTACGGGGCGAGGGCCGCAAGACCTTTGAACTTAACGTCCGTTCCCCTCAGCTTGGACACCATGTAGAGCGACATACCCAGGAAGGAAAGGAGCACGAGGCCTCCAACTGTAGTGTGGAAGTGCCCTGGTACGTAAGCTGTGTTGTGGACGGCGAGGTTCAGGTTGTAGGAGGCGTTCACTATGCCAGTTATACCTCCGAAGAAGAATAGAACGAGTCCAGCGAAAAGGTAAGAGAAGAGCCACTTATCACCCTCGAGTCTTAGGTAGGGAAGACGGGTCCACCAGTAGAACTTGGAGTTCTTTACAGAGGGGTCCCCAGCTTTCGCCGAGTATTCGAGGGAGGCTGCGACGGTGAAGGCCGTTATAAGGCTCGGGAGGGCCACACAGAAGGTGAATATAGCGTGGATAAGCTTCCAGGCGTTGCTTATTCCGGGCTCGGTGAACTGGTGGTGTAATCCCACAGGTAAGGAGAAGAGAAGGAACAGTATGAAGGCGAGCCTACCGGCGGGATCGGAGTACAACTTTCCCTTCTCCGAGGCTATCTTTGGAAGCATTGTGTAAAGCATCACGTAGGCGGGAAGTAACCAGAAGTAAACTACAGGATGCCCGAAGAACCAGAAGAGGGTCCTCGCAAGTAGTGGGTTTATCTCGTCCACCCAGCCTACCGAGAGGGGGAAGAGCTGGAATAGTATCTCTATCGCTACCGGGATGATCATTATCGTCCAGAGT